>NZ_JBGVBR010000088.1:0-7157 GCF_045225735.1 Succinimonas sp.
CGTCTTCAATCGGCAGCAGGAACGGATGGTCTACATCGCGTATCGGCTCAGGAATATAGCTGTCCATGATCTCGGCAAGCTCGTAAATCTTCTTTACCCACTTTTCTTCTCCGCGCAGCGCTCCAAGAGCGGAACCGCGGATTATCGGAATGTCGTCAGCCGGAAAACCGTATTCCGTCAGAAACTCGCGAATCTCCAATTCAAGAAGTCTGAGATACTTTGTGTCATTAATAATCCAGTCAACATCGCACTTGTTCAGGAACACGATGATATGGGCAATGCCTATCTGACGGGCAAGAAAAATGTGCTCGCGAGTCTGGGGCATCGGGCCTTCGAAGGCATCTACCACAAGTATGGCTGCATCCATCCTGGCCGCGCCGGTGATCAGGCACTTAACGGAGTCAGCGTGGCTCGGACAGTCGGCGTGATCATAGTGCCGCTTGGCAGAATCGTACTTTGCGCGAAAAATGTTAATGTTAACGCCTTTTACCCTTTCCGCAGGAGGTGCTGCAATCTCATCAAGGTTTGGCATGTCGCCGCCAAACTTCCTGTTCAGCAGGATGCTAAGAGCAGCTGTAAGAGTGGACTTTCCATGGCCTTCATGACCGATGACACCTACATTTACGCATGGCAAATCAGACGGTGCAGCTTTCGACAGGTTGACTCTCTTCAGGGCTGCTTCTACGATTTTCATCAGGTCATCTTCCGGAGCAAAAACATTTTCGACTAGCTCATTTTCGGGTGTCTCCCACTCTTCTTTCGTTCTTACTTTGTTTGCAACTTCAACATAGATGCGTGAACCTTTGTGAAGATACGTCTCCCACTCTTCTTTCGTTCTTACTTTGTTTGCAACTACTGTTTTTGGTCTTGCTGCGGAGATCAGTCTGTCTCTCATTGCTAAAATCTTTTCATCAGCCGCATCGGTGGATTCAGCTCCGTCCCCTTCCTGGTCAGTGTCATCTGTTTCTTCTCCGGCTTCATATCCGTCGTCAGGATAATTATCCTCGGCATCTTTGCCATAACCGACATCGTACTCTTCCAGATCGTTGTCCTCAGCATAATCATCCTCTTCTGTGTCATTTGCCGCGGCATCCTCTCCGGATTCAGCTTCGTAATCAGCACGATTCAGAGCGTCCTGTCTCCTTTCGATATCCATGGCCAATCTTTCATCGGTAATTCTCTGGACATCTTCTTCAATTTCAGCATCACCATATTCTTCGACTTCAGTTTCAGTCTCCGATTCACCTCCGGTTTCAGTCCCGGCATCATCGGTATCATGCTTTTTTAAATCAATTCCAGAATGCGAGACAGCATCATCAGAAGATTCTGCTGTATTTTCTGATCTGCGATCTTTTGACTTAGATTCTGAAATTATCAGTAAAACAATTCCAATACTTGTCAGCATCAATAAAAGCGCAGCAATCGTAGGATAATAAAAAATCAAAAAACCAATACCAGTTAGCAGCATCACAACAAAACTGCCAATAACAACTGCGGCAACTATCACGTTATTATCAATTTTTATGCTTTTTTTCTTTGAGCGGTCAGCGGCTAACGAGATTGCTATCGCTAAGCTAAATCCAATAAGCAGCACCAACAATACAAGCGAAACAATAGTAGGATAACAAAACACCAAATAACCAAGACCAATTAACAGGGCCCCGCCGAAAATGCCAAAAACAACCTTGTTAGATTTTTCGCCCCTAGCCCCATTTCTGGCTTTTTCCTTTTCATCTTTTGCCTTGTCCTGAGCATCCTGGATCGCTTGGTTAATGACTCTCACAAACTGATGTGTCTGATCATCTCCATCTTTGCGGTTTAGAGCATCCTGCTGTCTCAGTTGTACCTCGCGATCAAATCTTTCCCTTGCTGCTGCAATTTGTTCAGCATTGTCCTGTTTGGCTCTTAAATAATCTTCATCCGCATCGCTCTTTTTTAAATCAATTCCATAGTGCGAATCAGGATCTTCAGAAGACTCTGCTGATTTTTCAGAGATGCCTGCAGATTTTGCTTTTGACTTTGATTTAGACTTTGGTGTTGAAAATAATCCAATAAGTATCAATACACCCAAAATCGGTAAGAAAATTTTGGGGTAATAATACGCCAAAACTCCGAAACCAATTAACATGATCAAGCCGCAACAGCCTTCAGCAGCATCGTTTTCAGCGTTAGAAGCCATAGCATCTCCGAAATATTCAGTTATTACTCAAAACCGTCCAATCATCTGATTCAGTTTTAATTAAAGTGGAACTACGCGTAAAAAAACCATGTTATCGGGAAATAATCAGCGTCATAACGCAGGCACCCGGAATACCGGATATCATGCCTCTTAAACCGGAGATCACTTCTCTTTGGCTTCTGTTTTTTTGTTTTCTGATTTTCTGGCTGATCTTTCGCCCAGGTACTGTCCGGTTTCCCGGAACAGTGCAATGTTGATTTTGCTGATGTCGTAGATCTGGTTCTCAATGAAAAACGACACAATAATGTCAAAGGTGATGCTCGGGGACAGAGCGAGTCCGGCCCGGAGCAGGAGATCCTGCGTCTCCTGAAGATTAAGCCGAAGCGCTATGGCCAGCGCCAGAACGGTGTTTTTGGAGGGCGTATAATCCTTGTTGCAGCGAATGCGGGAAAACAGCTTGCGGTCAATGTTGGCGTTTTTGTAGACCGTAACCTCATCCGCATTCTTTTCCTTTATGAGTTCCAAAAGCCTTTCCTGAAAGGTCTTGCTGCCGCTGTTCATCTTGCGGGTGAGAGCGCTGTCGAAGGGCGGGGGAGTAATAATAAACGGGTAAACTAAGCCTAACGATGGCAATACATGAGGGATCGCAGAACTAATGCCTGCCGCGGCCTTCTTCTTATGCATCGAAAGGTAAAGCTCCTTTTCTATCCTTTTTGGCAGCGCCAGAGCGGCAGGATTGAGCACCTTAAGATACACCAGCATGTCAGAATGCTGCAGAAAGGCACTGATCTCGGAAACAGCGGTATTCAGCACCTCCTCCTTAGGAAGAGTGTCGGTATCCTCTCCGAACAGGGGAATGACTACGTCGGCGCACTTAAGGTCCGCGGCCTTCCCGAGAATGCTTCTGTAGCAGGAAGCCAGTTCCGTAATGGTGACGGCCTCATTATCGGGACATGGAATGTCATATGCGGGGTATGACATAAAGTTCGTGTATTCCTGTTAAGTCTGTTAACATTAAAGACTTAATTGGAGTAATGAATATGGCAAAAAAAGATATTAAGCGAAATCCTGCTGCTGAAACAATTGCAGATTTAATTCTCAGTAATTATGACGTACAAAATGCTAAAGACGTTAATGAAGCCTTAAAAGATGTCTTTGGACCTATTTTTGAGAAGATGCTTAATGCCGAAATGGATGCGCATCTCGGTTATGATAAGAGTTCGTCCGCGCCAAAAGAAACAGCGAATCGCAGAAATGGCTATGGTGAGAAAACCATTCAGGGTTCCTTTGGTGAAACCACCATCTCCGTACCCAGGGACAGAGATGGCACTTTTAAGCCTGTCGCAGTACCGAAATATCAGAAGGATGTTTCAGAGATTGAAGGAAAGGTTTTGGCGATGTATGCCCGGGGCATGAGCCAGAGAGATATCAGCGCAACCATCCAGGATATCTATGGTTTTGAACTGTCTCAGGATAAAATCTCAACTATCACAGATGCCATCATTGATGATGTAAAAGAATGGCTGAACAGACCTTTGAAACCACTGTACAGCTTTGTTTTTGTTGACTGTATTTACGTCAAAATGAAGAATGAGCGCGGGGTTGTTGACAATCACGCGGTGTATGTGATTCTTGGCGTTGATTATGAAGGTTTTAAAGAGATTTTAGGGCTGTATATCAGTCCGACAGAATCAAAGTCCACATGGATGAAAATTTTCGACTCCATTAAAGCCAGAGGCGTCGAAGATATTTTATTCTTATCCATGGATGGCGTATCCGGCCTGGAAGAAGGCGTCCATTCAATCTTCCCTCAGACAGTCGTTCAGCGCTGTATTGTTCACCTGATCAGAAATGCCGCAAAGTACATTCCTTCAAAATATTTAAAAGAATTTTGTACCGACTGCAAGGCAATGTATGGCGCCATTAACCTGGAATCAGCCGAAGCTGCCCTTGAATCTCTGAAAGAAAAATGGGGTGCTGATTATCCGGGAGCCGTAAAAGTCTGGATGAACAATTTTAACCACGTACGTCAGCTCTATAATTATCCAGCCGACATACGCAAAGTGATGTATACAACCAATGCAATCGAGTCTGTAAATTCCAGCCTTAGAAAGGTCACTAAAAAAGGCTTCTTTGAAAATGAAAATTCGGTATTTAAAATTTTCTATCTTAGAATCACCGGTGAACTTGCTAGGAAATGGAACAATGCTAAAATACAGAATTGGGCAAGGGTTCTAAATCAGCTATCATGTCTAGATGAAACTAGTACCAGGATAGCCAAGTATATTAGATAACTTTTTCACAATGGGCTTAACATGGGTTTACACGAAATTTCGTTCACACTCCATATGCGACTTCAGGGGAGCCTTTTCGCCGGACATGAAGCTCCGCAGATCCGGAGTCAGCCTCCGCATCCGCATGTCCCGTAAAATCTTCAGCTTTGACTATGAAAAGCGGCATACAACTAATTCTCCACCTTGCAGCTAATTCTCCACCTTGCAGCTTTAAAAATACGGCATATCTCAGTTGTCCGTAAAGCTTTGACCACCCTGTCTGAACAAATCTGTTAAGTTCTTGCAACTCCCTGAAAATTTCCGGAGCCCTGTTTAAGGTATTTCCTGTCCGGCTATCGGCATTTCCGGAACAAGGCAACGGGAATTCAAGTCCTATAGACACGTATCGCACAGTAAAGTATAGAAAAGCAGACAAATTCAAGGTCGTCTCAAAAGCGACAACAAAGCAAAATCAGTGTCTTATCAAAATTTTCCGGGATTACGGTACTGTCTCACGAGGATTTTAGTGATGCATCCCTGATTTCGAGCCCTTTAAGAAAAGGCAAGGAGAAACCGGGCGAGGTGCTAATGGCCAGATTCAAAAATCACAGGGGCGCAAACAAAGGAAGGAATAACAAAATAGCAGAAAAATTACCGTCAGCGATAAGGAAAAGGGAGATAAAAAATGGTAAAGGCTTATCCAAGGGCATGCGAAGGCTCCGGGAGCCGCTTCATCAGCCCCGCCGTTTAAAGCTGCATCAGAAGCAGTACACCACAATGATAAGGCGGGGATGATGAGGCCGGATAATCTTCCAGATCCCTTAGTTCATCCCTTAGTTCATCTTCTCAAAAACACAGGCCGAAGAATTCCCTTTCTTGCAGGCCTTCCCATAGTACTTCCTAGCCTTCGAGCTTTTACCCAGTTCAAAGGCATAACAGGTGGCCGCATCGAAGCAGCCCTTCCCGCTGCCATATTCATCGCAGGCCTCCTCGTAATACTCAAGAGCATCCTTGCAGCTTGCGCCGGGAGACATCTGAAAAGCCATGTCCCCCTTTCTCAGACAGTCAGCGGCGCTCTTGCAATCAACGCCAAACCCCAGAAAGGCCTGGGAGGGAGCGGATAAAGCAAGAAGACAGAGCATTAAAACGTATCTCATGATATTTTCCTCGTGTTGGCGGCAAGTAAGCGTTATTGCCATCTGCGGTTGCAAATCGGTTACGTTTTCCGGAATCATGAACGCCGTAACAGCTTCGGAATAAAGGATCCCGCAATCCCGGAAGGCCTTATTTCAGATATTGCGGGGAGACTGTGTAGAAACTCATTTTATCAGTTTACAGGAAAAGGAAATCCCTCTGTCGCAGGCCCTTCTTAAATACTGCTCCGCCCGGAATTTATCCTTTCGGTCCAGCAACAGGCACATTCCGGCGTCAAAGCAGCCTTTGCCGCTTTTGTAGACGTTGCAGGCCTTCTTGTACGCCCCAAAAGAGTTTTCACAATTTCCGTCAAGATCAGTTACTTTGTTCCCAAACTGCAGACAATCCTGGGCGCTGCGGCAGTCAGTATTCTCTTTTATAATCTGCCAGTTCATCTGGAGCGCGCGTCTTCGACCGCAGTCCTCTTCCGCTTCCCAGTCTATGCAGGGAGCAATTTCATCAATAACGTTTGCATCATTTTTGGGAATTTCCACGGCATCAACTGTAATAAAGATAGCGTAGGACACCAGCGTGATAAAGATCGGCACCTTCTTGGTAATTTGCCATTTGTAAAAACGCCCGGGCCCGGTTTTTGCGATTTTACAGATCCCGTAGGCCATGATGTAGAACCATGATGACACGAAGCATACTAACGGCAGGAAGAAGACATATCTCAGTACTGGCCTGGCGAAAAAGGAGTTTTTGAGGGGACTATGACTCCGCTTCACGTCTCTTCCGATAAGCCAGGCAATAAAAAGGTGTATCCCCGACAGCACCACCAAAAGGAAGGCAATATTCAAAAATCCCACATAGCCTTCGCCGTTGGTTCCCAGACCGGTGGCGCAAATAATATAGATCAGCGCTGTGTAGACAAAATGAACGATAGTAATGATCAAAGGAGAGAATACAATCAGATTGAAAAGAGAAATGCGCTTCTCAAAGAATAATTCCCGATCGCAGGGATTCTCCGGATCGGTTCCGGCAGCTGACTGGGCATGGGGATCCGCGCCGGAGCTGGTACCAGCGCCAGATCCGGTATCGGAGGCACCAGGGGCCTTTTTAAGATTAATCCCGATCCCGGAACTGTGAGGGGCCGTTTCGGATGCCGCGTTCCGGTTCTCCGGTTCTTGGGAATTATCAGAAGGTCCGGGATTGTCAGCAATCTCAGAATTATCAGGAGTCTCGGGATCAATATCGTCCATCTGATCTTCTCTGTCGTTATCTTCCATAGCGCCTCCTTAAGCTCGAAACCTACTGCCGCCAGCAAAAACAAAAGCGGTATCAGTATCAGCATAAGCCCGCGCCGGAAACTCAGGTTTCTGAAGACTGACGCCGTCTTATACCTCATGTCCTGCTTTTGAGTATAGAAAGCCCTGTCATAGCAAGGTCGCTTCGGGATCGACATTCCCGAAAAACAAGGAGTCTGTCACAGACCATGACCCACAAGCTGAGCCCGGCTCCCCCGGCGGCGCCAAAGCCAAAAGATAAAGCAAATGATAAAAACAGGGGGC
>NZ_JBGVBR010000089.1:0-6952 GCF_045225735.1 Succinimonas sp.
AATACCGGAAATCCTGTTACAGTTCCAGCTGTTTTTCGGCCTCGTTTTCCTCTTCTTTGATAAGACTCTCCGCTTTGGCTCTCACCGCCTTTTCCGCATCCTTGGCAGCAGCTACGGCCGCAGCCTTGTCAGTTGACTGGGTAATCTCTCCATATGCCTTAATGGATGCGGAAATCTCAGCCCCCACCAGAATTACATACCAGTTAACATACACCCACAGCATCAGAATCGGAACTGCCGCTACAGCACCGTAAACAGTGCCATAACTGGAAAAATTCACAATATAGAAGGTAAACCCCCTCTTTATTATTTCCTGAGCCAAAGCCGCAAGAAAAGCCCCCCCCAGGGCGTGAACAAATTTAACTTTGGTATTCGGCACTGCCATAAATACCAGCGTAAATATGACCCAGCTCAGAAACATGGGAATCAGGCTCACCAAAAAGGTGCTGAGATTCCCCAATATCCCGGCTCCCTCGATAAACATCCTGGTGGTGACATACGATGTAATCATCAAAGAAATTCCCAGAATAATCGGCCCCAGTGTCAGCACCATCCAGTACATGGAAAAGGTAGTAATTGCAGAACGTTCTTTAATTGACGCATGCCATATATTATTCAGGGTTATATCAACACGCCTTAACAGCAGCAGGGAAATCCCCAGCAGAACCAGAAGGCCGACTATAGTGGTATTGCTAGCCTGGGAAACAAAAGTGTTAATGTGCTCATTCACCACATCCCCCATTTGCGGCATCAGGTGCTGCATGATGTAAGACAATAATTTTTCTTTAAGCTCCACAAAACTCGGAAACATGGAGAAAATGCTCAAAAGCACTGCCAAAAGAGGAACCAAGGATCCTATGGTGGTAAAGGAAAGTGATGAAGCCAAAACGTCGATCTTATCATCAGACATTCTGTTTTTCAAAAAACGCAGGTATATAGTATGGTTAATTATCCAGTTTTTGGTGTCATTTAAAGCTGTTTTGAATTTTTGGACTAACACTTGGGTCTTTTCCTGTGAACACTTTTAAAAATTGCTTGCATTATAGGACAGAAAAAAAACATCAGCCTCCCAAAAGACTGATGTCTGTATTCTGATCACATAAAAATGCCTGAAATCAGCTTTCGGCTTCGCGAAGAGCGTTTTCAGCCCGGAACGCTCTGATGCGATCCATTTCAGTTAAAAGCTTTTTGCGAATACGAACGCTGGTTGGCGTTACTTCCACCAATTCGTCATTGTTAATAAACTCCAGAGCCTGCTCCAGGGTAAATCTGATAGGCGGCACTAAAACTATGGCTTCGTCAGTGCCGGAAGCCCGGACATTGGTAAGCTTCTTCGCTTTCAGACAGTTAACCACCAGATCATTTTCTCTGCTGTGAATGCCGACAATCTGCCCTTCATAAACTTCCTGAGCATGAGAAATAAACATCTTTCCGCGCTCCTGCAGGTACCAGATAGCATATCCAAGAGCCTTGCCGGTGGCGTTTGAAATCATAACACCGTTCTTGCGCTGGCCGATACTGCCGCCGCGCCATTCTCCGTAGCAGCTGAAGGAATGATACATAAGGCCGGTGCCTGAGGACATGGTCATGAATTCGTTCTGAAAGCCGATGAGACCTCTGGAAGGAATCACATAATCCAAACGAACCCGGCCCTTGCCGTCGGGAACCATGTTCTTGAGATCCGCCTTGCGAGCTCCCAGCTCCTCCATAACGGCTCCCTGATTCTGCTCCTCGATATCTACAGTGAGATCCTCCAGGGGCTCCATCTTGACACCGTCTATCTCCTTAAGAATTACTTCCGGCCGGGAAACTGCCAGCTCATAGCCTTCGCGGCGCATGTTTTCAATCAGAACCGACAAATGCAGCTCGCCTCTTCCGGAAACCTTGAACTTGTCAGGATCCTTGGTTTCTTCAACACGCAGAGCCACATTATGCACCAGTTCGGTCTCAAGTCTTTCCTTGATGTTGCGCGAGGTAATGAATTTGCCCTCGCGACCGGCAAAGGGAGAAGTATTCACCTGGAACGTCATGCTCACCGTAGGTTCGTCTACAGACAGCGGCGGCAAAGCTTCGCAGGAACCCTGAACGCAGACTGTATCAGAGATCTTAACTTCGCCAAGACCGGTGAGAGCGACGATGTCTCCGGCATAAGCCTCACTGACCTCCAGTCTCTTCAGTCCCATATATCCGTATACCAAACCGACCTTGCCGTTTCTGGTATTGCCATTGGCATCAATTATGGTTATAGCCTGATTGGGCTTTACAGAACCTCTTTTAATTCTGCCGACACCGATAACGCCCACATAGGAATTGTAATCCAATTGCGAAATCTGCATCTGAAAGGGCCCTTCCGGATCTGCATCAGGAGGGGATACCCGATCCACAATGGTCTGGAACAGGGGATCCATATTCTCAGAGGGAGTATTCAGATCGAGGGTAGCATAACCATTCAGAGCAGAAGCATAAACGATAGGAAAATCCAGCTGCTCATCAGTGGCTCCTAAATTGTCAAACAGATCAAAAACCTGATCCACAACCCAGTCCGGTCTGGCGCCGGGCCGGTCAATCTTGTTGATGACAACTATAGGCTTCAGTCCCTGCTTGAAAGCCTTCTGCGTGACAAATCTGGTCTGCGGCATCGGCCCGTCCACAGCATCAACCAGAAGAAGAACCGAATCAACCATGCTCATTACACGTTCTACTTCACCGCCGAAATCAGCATGTCCCGGAGTATCAACAATGTTGATACGATAGTCATTCCAATGAATAGCAGTGTTTTTGGCGAGAATGGTAATTCCGCGCTCCTTTTCGATAGCGTTGGAATCCATAATTCTTTCCTGCCCTGCCATGGAACGATCCAGGGTTCCGGACTGACGTAACAGCTGGTCAACAAGTGTTGTTTTACCGTGATCAACATGTGCGATTATGGCAATGTTTCGAAGGTTCTCTAACATAGATGCCTCTGGTTATGTGGAAAAAAATAATGGCGTATTTTACTATCTTGCATGTGATCTGCATAGCAAAAAACGTGATTTTTATCAATTAATCATCCATGGCTGAAGACGTTTCGGCGCCGCTGCATATCAGCCGCATATATCGTTCCAAATATATTTTCAGGAGATGCTTATATGGTCATTGAGACCATGCAAATTATGCTAGAATGACAATCGCATGTGTTTCGCTGAATGTTCATCTCAGGAATGCATCGCTTTACCCGTTATTTCCTCGGAGACTATTCCAAATGTCAGTTCTCGATGCTTTACATTTCATTACGAACAATAAAGTTAAGTTCATTGACCTTCGTTTCACAGATACCAAAGGCAAGGAACAGCATCTTTCAATTCCATCCAAAGATGTGGATGAAGATTTCTTCATCAATGGCAAAATGTTTGACGGTTCCTCCATGGCAGGATGGAAAGGAATAAACGAATCTGACATGATTCTCATGCCGGATCCTGAAACCATAAAGCTTGATCCTTTTTATGAGTATCCTACGGCGCAGATTCGCTGTGATATTCTCGAACCCACTACCATGCAAGGATATGACAGAGATCCCCGTTCCATTGCAAAAAGAGCAGAAGCCTATCTTAAATCGTCTGGAATAGCCGACTACGCCATTTTCGGACCGGAGCCTGAATTTTTCCTTTTCGATGATGTCCGTTTCGGCTGTGAAATGAAAGGAAGCATGGTAGAAATTGACGATATTGAAGCTGCCTGGAATTCTGTTACCGAGTATGAAAACGGTAATAAAGGACACAGACCTGCTGTAAAGGGCGGCTACTTCCCGGTGCCTCCTGTTGATTCTTCTCAGGATATCCGTTCTCAAATGTGTTTGATTCTGGAAGAGATGGGATTGGTAGTAGAAGCCCATCACCATGAAGTAGGCAACTGCGGACAGAATGAAATTGCCACCCGTTTCAATACTCTTACCAAAAAAGCCGATGAGGTTATGATTGAAAAGTATGTAGTATGGAATGTGGCCGACATAAACGGCAAAACCGCTACCTTTATGCCGAAGCCGGTAGTGGGTGATAACGGCTCCGGAATGCACGTGCACCAGTCTCTGGGGGTCTACAAAGATGGCAAGCCCTGCAATCTCTTTTCCGGCGACCTCTACGGAAATCTTTCTGAATTGGCGCTGTGGTATATCGGCGGCATAAAGAAGCATGCCAAGGCTCTTAATGCCTTTACCAATCCTTCAACAAATTCCTATAAGAGACTGGTTCCGGGATTTGAAGCTCCGGTCATGCTGGCGTACTCTGCCATGAACCGTTCAGCTTCCATCAGAATCCCGGCCTGCTCCAATCCAAAGGGAATAAGAATCGAGGTCAGATTCCCGGACTGCATGGCTAATCCTTATCTGGCCTTCGCCGCTATGCTCATGGCCGGCATTGACGGAATAAAGAACCGCATTGATCCGGGGGAGGCGATGGATAAGAATCTTTATGATCTTCCGCCGGAAGAGGAAGCGCAGATTCCTCAGGTATGCGGCTCGCTGCAGGAAGCTCTGGACAACCTGCGGAAGGATCACACATTCCTTACCGAAGGCGGTGTTTTCTCTGAGGATTTCATCGATTCATACATCGCTTTAAAGCAGCAGGATGTGGATAAGGTAAGAACTACTCCCCACCCCGCAGAATTTGAACTCTACTACTCGCTTTAAAGCCTGATTGATGTTATTGATTTGAAAAAGCTCCTGACAGATGCCAGGAGCTTTTTTTAAAGGTCTTATTCAGAATACCCCGAAAGAAGATTGTCCAGGATATATTTCTGAGAGATTTTCTGGTTTTCCAGCGAATGCCGGGAAGCATTTACAATCCCCCAAAGAGCATCCAGACTTTCGGAAAACACATCGTTAACTATAACGTAATCATACTCCGTATAATGACTTATCTCCCTCTGGGCCTTCGCCATTCGCTTATTGATAACTTCTTCTGAGTCCTGAGCCCGGGATATCAGCCGTCTCTTCAGTTCCTCAAGACTCGGAGGCAATATAAAGATACTTCTGACCTCCGGCTCCAGCCTCCTGACCTGCTGAGCCCCCTGCCAGTCAATATCCAAAAATACATCCTTGCCTGATTCCACATTAGCCCTGACAAATTCTCTTGATGTACCGTAGTATTTATCAAAAACATGAGCCCATTCGTAAAAAGCATTTCTGTCAATAAGCTGCTTAAACTCGGCTTCGGACACAAAATGATAGTCAACGCCGTCCTTTTCTCCGGGTCTCATGGGTCTGGTGGTATGAGATACCGACATATAGAGAGAGCCATCCTTATTATGCTCTTCAAAAAGGGCCTTAAGAAGGCTGGATTTACCAGCGCCGCTAGGTGATGAAACAATAAAAATCGTACCTTTCATTGTTATTTTCCTGTTTGTTTTGCCTGTTCGCAATAATGTGAATTAATCCTGACTGTATTTATTCCATGCTTCCTCGTCGAACTTGTGTTCCGGTTCTGTCTCCGCTTCCGTAACTTCTGCTGAAGGAGCTTCCTCCTGAGTAAAGCCATGGAATGTTTCATAATAACCGGAAAGAATCTGCCTGACCTCATCAACACCGGTTTTATTCAGAGAAGAAAAAACCACAACCCGGTATGTCGCGCCAAATTCAACAAGGCTTTTCTTCACGCTGGCCAATGTTTTTTTCTGCTCGTTAATACCCAGCTTGTCTGATTTTGTCAGCAGAATCAGCACCTCCAGATTTGACAGAGCAGCCCAGGTCATAACCTGCCGATCCAAATCCTTGAGAGGATGCCTGATATCCATAATCAGCACCAGAGCTCTAAGACATTTTCTTTTCTGAAGATATTCCGTCAGAGACTGCTGCCACTTGTTCTTTACAGCCAAAGGAACCTTTGCAAATCCGTATCCCGGCAAATCAACAATTCGGCAGCCCTCCTGCACCTCAAATAGATTAATCTGCTGAGTCCTTCCTGGAGTTTTACTTGTTTTTGCCAGATTTCTGATATTGGTGATGGCGTTAAGCGCAGATGATTTTCCGGCATTAGATCTGCCTATGAAAGCTATTTCAATGCCTGATTCCGGGGGAAGAGTACCTATATGAGGAGCACTGGTTATAAAATGAGTTTTGTTAAAATTAAGCATTTGAAAACACCGCTAAAACTATCTTCTGATAATTTTAACACGTTAAAGAAAAGTGAAAACCAAATAAATGACAGTTCCTCAAAAGGACGGATGTTTTCCAAGGGGGCTAAAAATGATATAGCCAGCTTGCATTAAAGCGGGCAAAAGAAAGCTCCTCATGACAAAGATAAACTGGAGCACAGACAAAGCAGCATGACCAAACGACAGATTACCAAAATAATGCCGCCTTCTGTTCTGAACAGGGGGTAACAGGAGTATTTACAATCCTAACGAGGCCAGAAGATCATCCGCATCAGAGGCAGACATATTCTCTTCTACCGGTTTCACTTCCTGCTTATGCTCTTTCTGAGCTTCAACATTAGCAAGGATTTCGTCAGGATTAACGTCCGTCTGCGGAATAAACTCATCCATCTGAACAAATTCTGTATTATCCATGGCCAATTCCATGTAGAAGATGTTGTTCTTCTCTGTGTAGAAGGAAACTCTGTAAGCCTGAGGCTTATCAAGATGAGCATTTACGCTGATGCGAACCTGGCGGTTAAGAGTCAGCATCTTGGGCTGGCTCTGAGTAATGGAAGTACGTAATTCCTGACTGACCTTCGAGGTAAAGTCACCAAGAATCTGATTCATCAATTCTCCCATAACATTGCCAACTTCATCAGAGGTATATACTGTTGCCAGTTCCTCTTTGGGAAGCCCCATATTGATGAGATACTGAGAGTAAACCTCCATGGCAGCTTCGGCTGTGAAATAAATCACCACCAAGCCTGCGAAAGCGCCGTCAAAAAGAACAAAGCACCCGATATCCGGTTTAAGACATGTCTTGGAGATCTTCTGAACCATCGGA
>NZ_JBGVBR010000090.1:0-3281 GCF_045225735.1 Succinimonas sp.
CTTGGGCTGGCTTTCTTTAAGAGCCCGGTCAAGCCGGCTGCTGATATCCTGCGGGCTCATGATGCGGCCGGTGTTTTCGCTTATCCAAAACCATCCTGTTACGGCCTTGCCGTTTACCAGAACCTCCCGGAATTCCTGCCGGGCATCGGGAATGTTCCTGGTGTCCTTGGTGAAGGCGGCGGGATCCGGAAGCTTGATTTCAGCGTCTTCGGGAGAACCTGATTCATAGAGCTTTTTGATTTCCCCGAAGTATTTAAGAGATTCCTTTCTGGTAAAGGAGGGGCCGTTATCCGCGGTATTGTAGGTAAAGCCCCGGGGGCCCTTCGGCATGGGAGCTGTTTTCAGAATGCGGCCGCCGGCGGAGGACTTTTCATCGGGGGCGGGACGATAGACTATCAGAGCTGATCCTTCGGTTTCCTTGGCCTTGTTAACCTGGGCTGCCGCGGACTGGTTCACCTGAGGACAGCTGCCGTTCTGGAAATCAAAGAGAGTTTTGCCGGAGCCGGCCATCCCGATAATAATGTCCCCGGCTCTGAGTCCGGCCCGGGCTCCCGGTTCTTCCAAAGAAACGCTGACAATGACGGGGAAGCAGGCGGCCGGCTCGTTATTTCCGGCCATAAGCTCCTCCAGCGGGACAGGTCTCAGGGGCATTTTGTCCGTGTCCGCCGAACCGATATCAACACCCCGTCCGTTCTTGTACTGGGTTTTTCCGGCAAATACCCGGGCGGATCCGGTATGGCGGCCCCGGGCATCCTTGTAGGTAAGCTCGGCCCCTAAAAATGCAGCGGAGCCTATGGCCTTGCCGTTTTTGTCCTTAAATACCCATTCGTTCCCCAGCTTTCTTACGGAACCGGCATGCTGTCCCTGAGCATCCCGGTAAACAGTTTCATCCCCCAGCTGCCGGGCCGTGCCTGCCAGCTTGCCGTTAACCTTGTACTGGATCTCATTTCCGAGCTCCCGGGCCTCATACTTAAGGCTGCCGTCCCGGATATTGAGTGTCCAGGCCGGGCAGGATGCGGCGGACAAGGCGGCAATTCCGGCCACTAAAGCAAGAAGAAGGTGCTTCATGATAATTTCTCCCGTGGTTTCAGTTTTTTGTCGTTGCGGAATTTGAAGAGAAGGAGAGAACCCGCCTTTGTAAGCTGGAAGGCAAGGTTTCGGTTTTCCGGCTGAGATTATAGCCCATTCCCCCCGCAGCAAAAAAGGAAATCCCCGTCTTCAGCGGTTAAGCCGGCTTAGCAGGACTCAGGATCAGGAAGTCACGCTGGGCACCCGGGTGCTCAGGCACAGGGTGGTGGTCAGTCCCTCCAGCTGGTAATGGGGGCGCAGGTAGAACTTCACATCATAGTAGCCGATGCGATCCTCTCTTTCCTCAATAACCACCCGGGCCTCGGCCAGAGGGTAGCGGGCTTTGACATCCTCGTCGGCATTGGGATCCGAAGTCACATATTCGCTGCTCCAATCCGAGAGCCATTTGCTCATCTCCTCCCGGGACCTGAAAGATCCCAGCTTGTCCCGCACGATGCATTTAATGTAATGAGCAAAACGGCTCACCGCAAAGATATAGGGCAGCCGCGCCGAGAGCTGGGCATTGGCGGTGGCGGCGGGATTGTCGTAAGACCTGGGCTTGTTGACCGTCTGTCCGCCGGGGAATACTGCATAGCTGGTGTTTTTGCAGTAGCACAATGGCAGAAAGCCGTTACTGGAGATCTCCTCTTCCCGGTGCTCCGGAATGGCGATTTCCAGAGGGATTATCATATCTGTCCGGAGCTGTCCCGGCTTGCCCGGGAATGCCGGCAGCATATCCACGATGCCGCCGGATCTCACGCCGCGAATCCGGGCGCACCAGCCATATCTGTCAAAGGCCCGGTTGATGTTGATGCCCATGGCATAGGCGGCGTTGATCCATACGCGGGTATCGTTTCCGGGCTCTTCCTTTTCTTCGTAAAAATTCAGCCCCGGCACCTGACAGGAATCCGGGCCGTAGGGCACCCGGGCCAGAATGCGAGGCAGGGTCAGGGCCGTATAACGGCTGTCCTCGGAATCTCTGAAGCTTTGCCAGATGGCATACTCCGGGGTGCTGAAAATGCTGGTTATATCCCGGGGATTGGCCAGCTGTTTCCAGGTATCCAGATTCATAATGGAGGGATCGGCGGCGCTGATAAATGGGCTGTGCGTGGCGGCGGCAATCTGAGCCATGCCCTTCAAAAGCTCCATATCCGGAGCCAGATGATTAAAGTAGTAGTCTCCGATGATCACGCCCAGAGGTTCGCCTCCCGCCGTGCCGTATTCATCCTCGTAAAGTCTCCGGAAGATGGGGCTTTGATCCCAGGAAGTGCCCCGGTATTTTCTGATGGTGCGGGAGAGCTGCTTTTTGGAGATGTTGAAGACCCGGATCTTAATGCTGTCAGCCGGGGGAGTGCGCATCACCAGATAATGAAGTCCCCGCCAGGCGCTTTCCAGAACGGTAAAGTCGTGGTGGTGGATAATGGCGTTAAGAACCGTATTGATTCTCTCATCGATTTCGGCAATGACAGCCTCTGCGGCGTAAAACGGGCGTTCCCGCAGGGCTTCCGGCAGATCCGCCGCCATGTCTGACAGGTGCATGACAGCCTTTTTCAAATCTGCCGGAATCTCTCTGAACCAGGAGCCGGGAGAGCCGGTGTCATGATTTGCGGTATTTGGGACGGTAATGCTTGCGGTGGTCGGTTCCACAGGAAATCCTTTAAATAGTCTGCTGCCTGAGAGGGCGTCTCATCCGGCAGACCCGCCGGAAAACCGGCCGGGAGAGCATCTCCGGCCGGCGAGGACGCATTTAAAGGCCGGAACCCTTCAGGCGGAGGTTCCGGTCAGGGCTTTAGGACGGTTCCCTCTCCGTAAACTCAAAGACAAATTTGCCGTCGCTGGCATCTGCGGTTATCTTTGCCAGTTCCTTTCCGGCCATGGCGAATTCCAGGAATTTCGCGCTGACATCCGGCAGAAGGTCGTTATTGATAACGGCATCGATAAGACGGGCGCCTGAGGCCACGTTGTCGCAGCGGCGGATAATTTCATCCCGGAGCCCCTGCTGGCAGATAAACTCCGCGCGGTACTTCTCCCGCACCCGCTTCACTACCTTGTTAAGCTTGAGATCGATAATGCGGTTAATGGCCTTGGTTCCCAAAGGATAGTAGGGCACCACGGTAATGCGGCCCAGGAGGGCGGCGGGGAAGGCTCGCATAAGCTCAGGTCTTATAGCTTCGGCCAGAGTTTCGGGAGAAGGGAGGGCTCCTTCGTCAGGA
>NZ_JBGVBR010000091.1:0-4132 GCF_045225735.1 Succinimonas sp.
TTCGGCAGAGAGCAAACCCTTAGTATAAAGCCCGATAACCGTTTCGATAACCGTTTGTTTTTTAATTTCCGGGGTGGCTTTTGCAACTACTATCTTGTCTCTTGCTGCGTCTCTCTCGTCTAAAAAATCATCAAATTCCTGCTCATTTCTAAATGCCTGCTCCATATCAATCTCCATTTCTGCTCTATGTTCATCAATAAAATCAACAAAAAGGTTGTACTCTTTATTGCAGCACTCTTCCCGAAGCTTTTTCATAAATTGTCCGTAATTTTCACATTCTTTTCTGAGATGTGACACGCTTTTGGAAAATCCGACGTATTGTCCCGGCACGGTCTTGCTGTCTGGCGAAGTGATAACATGGATGCCGAAATCAAGGTCAAAACCGTCTCTCTTTCCTGATTTGAACATTTTCTCCGCAAAACTAAGCTTATCGGGCTTGTCTCCTTCTCCGGTGTATATGAGAAAAAAGCACGGCCGGGGAAGAAAAAAATGACGCTTGTGATGCTTGTCCAAGTGATGATCACGGGTATAATTCCGGAAGATCTCCACAAGGTAATCCCAGAAACGGTACGGCATATTATCATTCCAGGTGCTCTGAGCTTCTACCAGAAAAACAAACTCATCCTGACCATCGTCATTTTTTACCAGAAAACCCAGATCGTTGGCTATCTGCGTTTCAAAGGATTTTCCTTCCTCCAAAGTAACTCTTTCAATATCTTCAAGCCTGATTTTCCGATTGCTTACTGATTCGTAAAACTTTTTTACGTTTTCGTCAACCGCAAAAAACCGCTTGAAAACGACATCGTAAATTTTTACTTTCGAATACAGAATGCACCCTTTTTCTTTTAATTCCGTAAGATCGGTTGCTGAAGTTTCAGGAACATCCTGTGTTTGGGGATTTTCTGCTATTTCTACCACTTGTATCACCTCATTGGTTGTTAACGACGAAGCCTATTATATGGGGGATTCTGCTTTTGTAAAGCGAAAAATCACTAACTTTCATACTTTTTTTACCTTTGCTATATGTATGATAATAACTATTCCCATGCCTTGCAGATGCGGCAGATTTTCTAGACCTGTTCAGAACGGATTTCCAAAAAGATCGCTTACGGCTCCAAAAATGCTATTTTTCATTAACAATGAGCACAGTTTTGCGTATCAGTGCTCTTAAGGACGTAACAAATCGGCTTTTGTGAAATTTCCTTTTGCATGTCGGGAAACGGCACCGGAAGCGCCAGCAGGAATCTCTGCTATCCGAAACAGGCGCTAACATGCCCCGAAATTCCCGTAATATCGTGAAAGAGCGTGGTTGCGCTGCTCTCCCGGATCACAGGATGGCATGGGGAAAAATAGAATCTGCCCTCTTAAGCCTCTCGCATAACGCAAAACGATGATTCTGAGACTGTCTGGCGTCATGAATAGACGGGAGCGGGGTTCTGAAGAGCAATGCGATATGGAAAGAAGCATTTCGGAAGCCGGGGCCGGACATCTGTTCCGGACGTTTTTCTGTGAAACAGCTCCTTTTATGCACCTTATGCAAAATCTCCTGCGCAGGCATCTCTTACGCAGCCATTCTTACGCAAAGGGGTCTTACGCAAAGGGAGCCGGCAAAAAGTTAAGAATTGCCGTCAGGAAGTCCCCCGTTTCATGGGGCCGCATTTGCGAACCTCCGGAGCGGAAAGGACAGAAATTCCGGAAAAGCAGAAGAAGGTCAGAGCGGCATTCTTCAGCATCAGCTGTGAGTAAAAGCCAGACAAATTTGGCTCCGGCAGGATTGGTTTTCGGAAGAAAATTAAGGCAGATCTCAGGATGGTGATACCCTGAAACCAAACTTTTTTATCTGCCCCGGTCTTAATTAAGAAGCGCTCTCAGCGCCGGACGCACGCCGCAGGGCTGCCGGGCCGAGAACCAGTGCATGGGCTGCCGGGGATCGGTATTAACCCGCATGACATAGCCGGGATCCCGGCCCTGGGAACGCAGCCACCAGGGACTGAAGCCGTTACGGAGGTTTACCGGAGCCTCGTGGGTTCTGGCATATGCCGTGGAGCGGCACATGAGCTCCGCCCGGTTTTTGAAATACCGTCCGGCCTCCGCAATGCTGAGACAGAACACCCGATCCTGCGACACCTCCGTCTTTTTCCGGAGGGGATCGTCATTGACAATGCGGGAAACCGCAATGGCCCGCCGTTCCTCCCGGGTGAAGGCCTCCTCCAGAAAGCTCCCGTTAAGCCAGTTCCGGAGCTCGCATTTCTTCCAGGAAGCCCCGTCATTCCAGAAGTGAAACGGCAATGCGTCAAGAGCGTACCGGCTTAAAAGGAGAATGCCCTCCCCGGAAACCTCCAGAACCAGCCACTCTATGGGAGTTTTAACTTCGGGGTCATGCTGCCTGCAGCTCCCGAAAAGCACGCTCCCTCCCGGCCGGGGATCGAAATACCTCCTGCCGCCAGCGGAAACGGAGCCCAGAGCTGCCGGAGCGCGGGAAAACGAGCTTATAAACCGGTCTATGAAGGAAGCCTGAGAAATGGCAGCGCTGAGCCGGTCATAGGAGTTCTCCCGCCAGAGATCCCGATCAAGCTCTCTCAGGGCCGGGCCGAAGCGGGCCATGATCTCGCGGAGATCGCGGAAGCGCTTTTCCCGTGCCAGTTTATCGATAAAGGCATTAAAATCACTGCCGCTCTCAAACTGATATTCCCCCTGCCCGAATACCGCCCGGAAGGCTGTGTCCCCGCCGGATCCCGCATCGCTGTCCGGCGCCGGAGCATCAGGGTGATTTGCGGCGGGATTTTCTGAGGAAGGATTGCCGGCCGGGGCCGCCATCATGCTCACAAAGCCCCGCTTGTCGGAAGATCTGGCGGCGCTTCGGATATAGGCAATTATCCTTCCGGTCAGGATCTCAATGCAGGCGTCACGAGGCCCTACCTCAAAAACAAGATCCGAAAACTCCCGCACCGGTGCAGAGGCGCCCCCTCCGGAAAAAAGCAGGGTAATGACATCGGCGTTTTTTAAGCGGGACAGCGATCCCGTTCTTACGGCATCCCGGGGGATTCCGGCCGTGAAGAAAATAACGAGGGGGCGGAGATCCCCGCTCCTTTCCTCCGGGAGATCCCCGGACTCAGGAGCGGCGGCCGCGGCGATCTCGCGGGAAAGAACGTTAAGGCATGCGCCCAGGTCAGCCGTACCGCCTCGGGGAGCGGCATCCGCAAAGCTGAAGGAGTAAACCGGGGCGAGACTGTTTAATACCCTGGCGCTGTCAGCGAGGATCAGGCACTCTATCCATACCGCTTCCACCGCCCAGAGGTCGCTCCTGATGGCGTTTATGATGCTTCTGGCCGCAATATTTACCTCCGCCTGCCGGCCCCGGAGGGATGCGGAGGCATCGATAACAAGGTATAGAGGCAGTCTTCGCAGCATATATGATGTGATTCCCAAGTCCGCGCAGTTCCCTTAAGGTTTCAGGAACCGCCGGAAAAATCAGACGGCTTGTCCTTTATGAAAAGTTCCTGCCGGTCCCTGCCCGATTACACAGACCACGGATCTTCCGGAGAACGCTCGCGAATAACGTCATCCAAAATGATTCTCGTGGCGAGGCGCACGGCGAGCTTCTGCTTCACGGGGCAGCCCTCCCCCATCACGGTTCCGTCTGCCGCGACAAATGCCGCCTGCTTTTTATCCGCGCCGGAGGAACGCAGCCACCAGGGGGTATTCTCTTTAACCTCTCCTGTACCGTAATCAAAAAGAGGACATGCTCTTTCCGCATTGCCGCTGAAATAACGTTCGGCCTCATCAATGCTGAGACAGAAGATCCGGGAGGTCGTACCAGGGCCGGTCTCAGTGTCAAGAAGGCGCAGGTTCTCGGTATATGAAAACGACTCCTTCAGAAAATCATGGTTGAGATAATGGTTCAGCTTTGAGCTCTGCCAGCCCTCCGGGGTTCCGGGATTATGATATTCCCGGAAGAAAACGGGGTACCGGCTGATAATTAAAGCGCCTTTGGCGGGGGCTTTTCCGGCCGGAAGCGCTTCATTCCCGGGAATATCGAAGACATCCAGCACCTGCCACTCCATGGTTCTTTGGGTTTTGAATATTGCATTGTCATTAGCGGCGACCTGACATCTCCCGAATTTCAGCATAT
>NZ_JBGVBR010000092.1:0-3746 GCF_045225735.1 Succinimonas sp.
GCAGGAGTTTAAGGAATGACTTTTTTCTTTTCAAGTTTTTTTATGTATGTATTTCAGGCCGTCACCCACACAAAGTACTGAAGAGCCGTTTGTATTGATGCCCTGCCAGAATCTTTCTGCTTTCCTCTCGCTCCATGCCCTTTTTGAGCTGAGTGAAAAGCTCATAGAGTTCATCCGCTTCTTTCAGCCATATATCGGCATCCCGCATGGAGTTCAGTTTGCCAATCAGCAAGGTATCCACATCTTCATCCCAGCCGACTGTAATATTTAGCTCATAGCTGATATATGCCTCATAGTCGTCCGGAACAAAAAGACTTTTGTCCATAATCCCGAAGAATTGCCTTCTGGTAAGAGGGTAGATGGTGACGCCGTTATAGCGAACATCGTAGCATTCCTTTGCGCAGCCGCAGAACTCCACGGATTCCAGAAGATTATCGCTGTCATAATCCAGACGTATAAAGAGGTCGTCGTAATAGTCGGAATAATTGCCGTGAATTGGCGTGTATTTGCTGTCCATAATTTTCCGGCAATCTTCCCGGTTCATGCCAAATACCAGATTCCCGACAGATTTGTTGGGCACCCATTCAAAAATCATCATTTCTCACCTCCATGGGACAGGTTGGCTAAAAGTTCATCAGCATATTGCAGCATCTCTGCAATTTCACTGTCATATTTCGAACCAAAAAGTTCTCGCAGATCGTCAATATCCATCTGAATGGCTTCCCTGTATTTATGCTGTTGCAATAGCATAAGCTGCTTTTCTCTGTACTCTTTTGCTATTTTTTTACTTCCATATGATTGTGTACGAGTGTGATCTTTCTTGCTTATCAGTATGCTTGACCCGGTTTCAACTGTCAGGGAAGGGGCTAGGGAAGTGGTTTTCTTTATGGCATAGGCGCTGATTATATGATGAACCTCAAAATTCGGATCCTTGTTACTTGCCTTGACTCTTTCGTAGCTTCCTCCTTTTACCGGAGCGGCTTCTTTTACCGAGGGCGTACCAGTTTCTCCCGGGGGATCATCGAAATGATAAACCCAGTGATTTCCGCCTCGTGTAATTGTGACAAATCCGTCCTCATCTCCAACAACAGGATTTCTTTTAATTTTGATCCAGCGGGCAACTTATTGTCATGATTATTGCGTAAATACCGTTCCAAAATACCGGGGATTTCCTTTTCAGCCTCTGGTTTATTCTCCATGCGCTGCAGAAGATCTGTTATCTTCCGGCGAGAGCCTTCCAGAAAAGCATCATGCGCGGCAGCAAGTAACGCTGCTGAATTAGTTCCGCTCTCCGATTGCGGTAATTCATTTTTGGCTGCCAATTCCCCCATCTTATAGGTAATACCCATGATATAGGCCATAGCCATCGTACGGGCTTCTGTGTGTGAAGTTGTTAATTTTGTAAATTGGTAGCCGGTGTCAAAAGCCCATTTTGTTTTAGTTATTGCTTCCATTCTTCCTCCGGTATGACCACTCTTGTAAGTAGAACGTAATTACAGCGTTATTCGTTATACACATACTGTGTAAAAATAAAGACAACCTATGCTGTTGACGGCCCAAAGCTATTGAGTTGTGGTGACTCGCATAATAAATCCGGTCTCTATTACTAATCGCGATTGTATCAGCTGGCTGAAAGTGATTCTACAGCTTGCCTTTCTGTTGTCGCTGATTCCTGCTCCTTGCCCTGAAGAAACGTATCAGGGACATTTTGGATATCATGCACCGGCACTGCGGCAGAAAGTTTGCCGCAAGTTTGGATCAGATATGCGAAGCCATTGAATCCAACATGACTCCGGCTATCCGCATGACTCTGCAATTGCGCTCGCAGCAGATGAAGATTTACGAAGAGCACATGAAGAAGATTTTTGACATGATTAAAGTCATGGTTATCTATGTGAACCCGGTTGCGATAATCTTCCGGTGCCGGTGTCAAGTCCTTGTAGCTGATCGGTATTGAAGAAGCCATCTCCCCGCCGTCTTTCGCCTGATACCATTCCTTTTGAGCTTTTGTTAACCCGGTTCGCTCATCATAGTGCAAAGCCCTCTGGTGTTCGCATGAGATTATCAGCCGGTGTTTTTCAGCATTAACACCGGCAGCTGTTTAACAGCGGCCCTGCCGGAGCTGACGGAAGTCTTATCCGGAGTAGTAGCAGGTATTATCCTGAACCGCGGCGGAATATTTGCCTGGATATCAAGAACCGGCGCCAGTCTTGGTTTTATCTGCGCGGAACCGGTACCTCCGGGTTATCTTCCGAAGAAATCACCCGGGCAGATTGCGAAAGGGCTGGTTGAGAAGCATGGCGTAAGACGCCTGAAATTTCGCAGCAACCCCGCACGCCGGAAATATTGTATTGTCTCCGCGATATTGCTTACAATTTCCGTTGCCGTAAAATGAGCATAACCATTGACAGGTAATTTTAAGATCATGAATATGAAGAGACCTTTGAAGCTTTTAGCTGCTGCCGGAATGCTGCTGGCAGCATCACCATTTAATAATGCCATGTCCTTTGAGACAGGCTTCTATGACGATCTCCGGAACAGCAGCTGGCATGACGGCTTTGTGTTCTACCATCCGGAAAAACATACCAAAAACGCCAAATCCCTCAGGTTTGCCGGCGGAACCATGCATGAGGGCGGCTATGACGTAACCCTTACTGACTTTAAAACCAAAAATGGCAAGGTTACCGGAGGCACTGTAAAATCGGAATTCTCCGAAGACAAACAGGCTCAGCTGGTCATTACCGAAGGTAATGGCAAAAAGTACAGCATGCTCCACATCAAGGATGCCAGAGGGCGGCTGATTCACATTTATAACCCTCTTGATAAAAATGTCGCTGACGTCTGGGGCACTCGCCTTATTGACCTCAATAATGTTTATCTCACTCTCCGCGGACGTTATTTGGACAACAAGGGGAATCTCTATGTGTTTACCCTGGGAGATCTCACTGACAATCTCAAGGAGGTGAAGGATCCCTCATCGCTTAATCCCGCAGAACGGGAGGACGGTTGCATTCTGATAACTCCCGCAGGCACGGAACGGCTGGAATTCGCAGAGGAATACGACTTTACGGTACCGGTGTTCAAAATGGACGGCATTTATGTGGAAGCCCGGCCGACCGTCAAGGGGCTTGAAATTCGCTACATCAGGGATTTTGATGACATCAGGAATCCTGAGGGCACTCCCGCGGAAGGAATCTACAAAATGCTCTATCCGTCCCCGGACACTCCCAGAGTCCTTTTTACCTCAGATCAGGTTATCAACGAGGGGCTCCTGGGACATTATGATTACCAGACCCTGAGACTCATGCGGAACGAAATCATGGCCAGACACGGGTACAGCTTCAAAAGCCCCGACCTCCAGAGTTATTTTGACAAAACCAGCTGGTACCAGCCGGTTTCGCAGGACATTAAGCTCTCGCCCGTGGAAAAAATCAACGTGGAGCTGATCAAGCTGGCGGAAGACCGTAAAAAGCAGGAGGAAGCCGCAGAAGAAGCTCAGTAGCTGTGAAGCCGGGAGCGTTTCTTCTTCTGAGTACTTCCGGTTTTTAAAAATGCTGTTACTCCGATAAACCAGTCTGGTTCTTTGATGCCCAAGGTCTGCCGCATGGAGTTTGCCTGCAGGCAAGATAACATTCCAGGTGTTTCCCTCTGACAGAATCCGGCAGAAACCTCGGCATCGGAATTCATGAGCGGAAAGCTTATTGGAAAAACAGCATGCTTGTCTCAGGTGTGCTCGGACACTCCGC
>NZ_JBGVBR010000093.1:0-2039 GCF_045225735.1 Succinimonas sp.
TGCTGGAACTCCCCGGTCTTGCATTCCACCCAGACGGGAATGCTGTTTACGAAGCAGAGGATATCCAGCTCGAACACCATCTTTTCATTCATCATGAACTGGACATTGCTGTAGCTCTCCACATCAATGTTGTAAAGGCCGGCATAGTTTTGCAGCACTTCCCGGGCCACGCTGTAAACAAAGATCTCCATCCAGTGGCCGGTAATGAAATTGATGATGGCGCCGTCCTTCTGCACCCGCATGGTCAGTCTGGGCACCGGCGCCGAGGCGTAACGGTATTCCACCAGAAGAGCATTGCTGTAGAGAGCCTTGGCAAAGCTGACGCAGGCATTCTGCATCTCCGGTGCATAGCGGGACAGGTTTACCACAATGCGGTCGCCCCGGCTCTGAGAAACCTTAAGGGCATTAATAATGGGAAGCAGGGAATGATAGTCGCTCCCGATAGTCCGGGCCAGCTTCACCCAGATGGGAGATTCATTGACGATATTGTCGATTCTGGTAATGACATACCCCTTATCCCGCATAAAAGCCTGCAGGGCTTCTCCGCAGCGGGTTTCCGTGGTCTCCGGAGCGGGAGCCTTCGGCATAACCTCCGGAAGAGGCTCCGGCGCGGGTACGCCGGAGGAGCCGGAAGTTACTCCCGGAATCAGGTTTTCCAGAAGATCCTTAAGAGCCGCAGGTTCGGAGACGACCTCCGGAGAAAACACTTCTCCGTCCTCCGCATCCCGCGGAGCCGGAGAGATCTCCTGCTCCGGAAGCTTCCTCTCAGTCCCTGAAGCCGCCTGAGGCGCGCCGGCAGCGCCGGATCTCAGGCCCCGGATGCTGTCAGCCAGGGCAAAGAAGGAATCCGCCAGCCGGTTAATGGCTCCGGAGATTTCCTGAACGCTCTTCTTCCCAATAAGCTTTTTTCCCATAATAACTCCCGTAAGTCCCGAAACCTTAAGAGCCTTCCCCCGGGAAGCCTCTTAAGGATATCCTTAAAAAGCAAAGCCGGAATGCGAGAGAAGAGTCCCTCCTGCCGCATCCCTTAATAAAACTATATTCTCTGTTATCCCGGGAGAACTTTTAACCTTCTCGAAAAAACAAACAAATGATTAAATGTGAACAAATGACTATCCATCCCATGGATAGTTAAGGGGAAATTACGGTAACGGAACCCTTGCTTTTGGCCCAAAACGCCAGAGGCGCCGCTTTTGCCAAAAACATAACGCAGACCTTGATGAAAACAGGCACCAGAAAAGAAGAGCGAAAAAAAGAGATGGCAAAAAAAAGAAGAAGGAAAAAGAATGAAAACGAAGGCCGGAGACAAAAACCGGAGCCCCGGGAGCAGGGCCGCAACAGGGGCTCAGGAAATGGCAAAGAAGACCTGACGGAGGAGAAACTCCCGGAGAACGCCAGCTCCCTGACAGCAGGGAGTCTCATGGACTTTTGCTTAAGATTCCCTCCGTTCCGCTTGGGTTCCGCATTTCACCGCCATCCGCCATAACAGCCCTCAGCCGTTATCAGGCCTTTTCCGGCCGCACTCAAAGCAGAACTTCCCCGTAAGTCCGGTTTCGCCGCAATCGGGACAGTTCCAGGAACCGTCAGCGTTCAGCCCCGGAAAGGCGGTCTTTTGCGGCTGGGAAGAATTGTCCGGAGCGCCGTTCATTTTCATCATCCCCAGCATTCCGGTCATTGGCTGATTTCCTCCGGATCCCGGATCTCCTGTCATTCCCATCATTCCGATTACTCCGGACTTATTAATGCCGAGATCCTTTTCCTCCCGGCGGATCAGGCACTCCTCCTTCTTTGCGCTGTTAAGAATATCCCGGATCGCCTTAAGCTCTTCATTTTTCTTTGCTATGGTGATCTTTTCGGAATTGATGCTGAAATAATTGTATCGGCGGCTCCCGGGATCCGGATGCCACTTGCAGGAGAGACTGTATCCGGAGGAATAGTCAAATACCAGCGGCCCCGCTCTGGCATCATCGGGAATGCGTCTGTCCGCTTCCTGAAAATCCGCCCGGATCAGAATGTCCCGGATCTCCCGGAGCATCTCC
>NZ_JBGVBR010000094.1:0-3280 GCF_045225735.1 Succinimonas sp.
GAAGAAATTCTTTTCCATACTCGGAGAAGAGTCATTTGTTGATGTGTACGGGAGATACTTTCACCCGCAGCTTTCAATAGGAGTAGATTGGGATGATGATCTGCCATCTCTTCTAATTGGCCAGCCAGGGTACAGTGCCGAGATGATAGAAAATTACCGGCTCTTTGACGCAGCATTAGCCATGAAAAAAGGGATGAATCGAGATGAGTGCCGGATTCTTATCAATCGTACCCCTCAGGTTTCGGAAGACGGCAGAACTGACCTTTATCCATATGGTGTCATCAAACCTGAAGTAACAGCATTAACATTTGACGCCAATGATAAACTTATAAATGCCGTACAGACATTTCCCGATGGAGATATAGTTAATATCATTTAAAACAAAATGAAATAAAAAATTTGTTTTTTAAATACTCAGTACACCTGAAAGTAATAAGCCAAATAAAGTAATATGAAAAAACTTATTTTAAACCCCAACATTTCTGTCGGGCCTTTTGTATTCGGCACGGAGCAGGAGGAAGTATGGAAAATAATAAAAAGGGAATTTGGATCCGAGCGTGATCCTGATACTGAACGCAGTTTGCCGGCTTATGAAGCAGAATACTATCCAATTCCTGATATTTTGCTTGAATTCAAAGATAAAAAACTGCTTTCGGTATCATTTAACGATGATATCTGCCAGCGCTATTGCGAAATCTATTTAGGCAAGGAAAAAATCTGGCCGCGAAGCAAGAAGAAATTCTTTTCCATATTCGGAGAAGAGTCATTTGTTGATGTGTACGGGAGATACTTTCACCCGCAGCTTTCAATAGGCGCCGACAGGGATGATGATCTGCCATCGCTCATAATCGGTCAGGAAGGATACAGCACTGAGATGATTGAAACTTACCGCATCTTTGATATCGTTGAAAGCATGACAAAAATGATGGATCGCAAAAAATGCCGCATGCTTATCAATCGTACCCCTCAGGTTTCCGAAGACGGCAGAACTGACTTTTATCCATATGGTATCATCAAACCTGAAGTAACAGCATTAACATTTGACGCCAATGATAAACTGATAAGAGCAGTACAGACATTTACTGATGGAGATGTACTTAATATTTCTTTGAAACAAAACAACAAGAAATAGAAATAATATTTTTAAATAAAGCGCATATCTGAAAGTAATAAACCAAAGAAAGCAATATGAAAAAACTGATTCTTAACACCGGCATTTCTGTCGGCCCTTTTATGTTCGGCGCTGAACGGGAACAAATCCTGGAAATCATAAAAAAGGAATTTAATACAGACTGCGAGCCGATAACTGACTGCCATTCGCCGACGTATCATACAGAATACTTTGAGAATCCTGATATTTATCTTGAGTACAAAGATAACAAGCTGGTTTCAGTGAAGTTTTACAACCATCCAAAGCTGCGTTATTGCGAAGTGTACCTCGGAAATGAAAAAATCTGGCCCCGCACCGAGAAGAAATTTTTGTCCATATTCGGCCGGGAAGCCTTTACCGAAATTGGTTCCGCATACTGTCATACACAGCTTTCATTAAAAGCCCTCTGGCAGTAAAAGCCGGCAGAGCTCATAACAGGCGCTGAGGGGTACTGCGCTGAAATTATCCAAAATTTCCGCTATCTGATTACATCAATAGAGGATCTGGACAGGGGGATGAGCCGGAACGAATGCCGCAGACTGATGAAAAATCCGCCTCAGATTTCCGAAGACGGCAGAACTGATTGCTATTCCTGCGGCGTCTTCCAGCCCCGGGTAACATCATTGACCTATGATGCCGATGATAAGCTGATGGCAGCCTCGCACACCTATCCTGACGGAAGCGTGCTCCATATGCTGAAGGAGGAGAGTGGAACCGCTTAACAGCAGTTATGCCTGATGTCGGAGAAACGGCAGAAAAGAGACAGACCGGAACTAAGATGCCGCCTGCAATGACACCGTAATTCTCTTTTCAGTCGTAAGACTCAGGATGCCGCCCTGCTCTCGGGCGGCATCCTTTGTTCAACCCTCTGATGCAGCTCTGACGGCTGCTTTATTTGTCAGGGGCTTCGCTTTTCATGGGGCTCGGAGATTCCCGCAAGCGCTGATCTCCCCCCCCTTTTTCCAGCATTCACATTCACGCATTCCCGCGCGATGCCAGCCCAGACTGTCATCGCGCTCCTGGAAGGACTGTTCAGGCAGGAAGCAGAACACCTTTGAAAGCTCCGCGCCATGCAGTTATTGCTCTTAAGATGGCGTGATTTTCAGATGCACAAACGGAGCAGTTTTCCGGCCTCCTTATCCATTTCCGCCTGAAGCCGGGCCTGGAGTCCCGGGGTGTGCCGCAGCGGAAAAGATCGGTCATTTCACAAACTCCAGCTTTGGAACACAGCCGATCTTTGCCGCATAGATCCCGAAAAACTGCTTTAGGTTGCTCTTGGCGATTTCCATATGCTCGGCCCGGAATTTCCGTTCTTCCTCCTCCACCTTCTTGTTCATGATGCGGTCTACATCCACATGACGGCCGTCATCGTCCTTAAGCTGCATTCCCTCGTCAGCGGACACGAGTACCAATGTCTGCCGGTTTTGAATACGGAAAGGGCTGTTCCTGACCGTGGCGGTCAGAATGCATTTATCCCCCTTCCTGATAATATCCGGCTCCTTGCCCGCAACGAACTGAAAGCCGTAGCCTATCGTGGCGAGATCCTTCTGATAGTAAATGTCGTCCCTGGTTATCCAGTGTTCCTCGCTCTGGTGGTAGGTTACGGTATAGGAGGCTTCCAGATTTGCCAGCATCATACCGTTCATGGCGGCAGTAATTTCGCTGACATCCTGATCCTGAGCAGAAACGGCAGGAGAGCCGGCGGCAAGAGCCACGGACATTGCCAGTGCCAGAAGAGAGTTTTTGCTGATGCGGGAGAGTATGCTGGTTTTAATGCGCGTTTTCATAATCAATTCCTTCTTCCTAAATTCCTGAACCGCTGTTGTTCTTAACCGTCTGAAGAGACATCTTTACGGCGGCGGATACCGCTTCTGCCTTCCGGGCGTAAATCGTATCGCAGGCCGGCTGGAGATATTTCCGGAGCTTTTCCTGGCTGCCCCTGACGTCTAAAAGCCCGTACTGATTCATAAAGCCCATGAGCTTCATGTTCCGATACTGCTGGTTTTGATCCCATTTATTGCACTCGCCGGACACGGTATAGTTACCCTCCAGTTCCCGGCTCTGGCCGTTCGCCGCCAGAATCTCCGGCTTCGGGAGAGCCGCGGTGTTCCCGCTGCAAACAGCATTCAT
>NZ_JBGVBR010000095.1:0-7885 GCF_045225735.1 Succinimonas sp.
AGAGAAGGAGCAGGTTATCAGACGTTTGGAGTCATCGGTGTAGGCGCAGGGTTTTTCGTTGGCGGATACGTATTTCTCCGGAAGATCCTTCATAGCGGCACATGCGGGATCGTTATCACAGTCAAGAGCGGCCCTGACAAGAGCTCCGGCATCAACGACGCCGAAGCCGTACCAGTTGGAGAACCGGAAGCCCGCGGCATTATCCTGCCAGCCGTAGTCAAGGGTGACTTTTTCTTCGTAAAAGTCATCATCCGCCTCCAGAGGGGTCAGAGCCAGTGCGGGCATCACCGTGTCATTGCGGGAGGTTTTGGCCAGAAGATAGCGGAGCTCAGATACCGTCATGTGAGGCCGGGCCTGATACGCTAGGGCCACAGCGCCGGACACCGAAGGTGCGGCAGATGAGGTGCCGTTCATGGTATTGGTGTAGTAATTATTATCCTCGTTTCTCCAGGAGGAATCTTTATCAGGATCCTCAAATTCTCCGGGATCATAGCTGGTCAGGGTGGTTACTATGGCAGCGCTGGATTTGGTTCCTGGCGGGTCTGTTACATCATCTCCGAATTCGCCGCCGAAGCCGGTAACCCACAGATTTGCTCCGGTGGATCCGTAGGAGGCCTTAACCCCCAGAGAGTTCAGAGCGCCAACATGAATATTAAAGGGATAACGCGCCTTAGGATCCGTCTGTTTGAATTCGCAGTCCGTTTTAGCTTTTAAGCAGATGCTTGCGGAGTAAGGCTTATCATCCAGGTCTTTGCCGTCTTTGAACTCATTCCCCTGCGCGTGGATAAAGGGGATATTATTTTCATAAAGAGCTTCAAAAAGATCCCAGATCGCCGGGATATGGTAGGTGATAAGATCCGCTCCGATACTGGCATTTACCAGATTAAGATGATCCATTTTCAGCATGGCGCCCAGAATCAGCGTTTCGTCGGTATCCTTTTTGAAGGATGTCAGGTATGAATTAAACGCCACGCCCCTGCCGCCGAGATGGTTCATGCCCGAGGATGCGGCAATACCGGCTACAGAGGTGCCATGATGGACATTGGCATTTTCCTTGAGGGCCTCAAGGGAGAGGCCGGTATTGATTAAATCCGCGGTGCCGGGAATGCCGGGATCATAAACGCGATCCCGGAGATCCTCATGATTAATATCCACCGGAGAATCATAAAACGCCACGTAAACTCCGGATCCGTCCACCTGCTTTTTCTCTTCCGGAAGAATAATGCGCCAGGCGGGGATCACGTTAAGATCGATTTTATTAAGAGGAGGATCGGTAACGCCGTAGGGGTTCTGGCCGATATTCCGGAGATGCCACTGATCCGGGAACAAAGGGTCGGTAACGGCGAAGGTCTGCTTGACCTTCCGGGTTCTGCCATCGGAAAGAGTGGCGCGGAAGGTTTCGGTAAAGGCCTTCATGCTGCTGTCTTCTTCGTCATTGACAGCATTCTCATTAATAGCATGGTCATTAAGAGAATTGTCAGCATCAGACTCATCTGACGCAAAATTTTCTTCCGAGTATACATAATACCATTGATTGGCTTCGGCTTCTTCTCCGGTTACGGGATTAACCGAGGTTACGTCGCCGTGTTCAGCGCGGAGCTCCAGAAGGTGGCGATCGGCCTTGATTTTGTAAGGCTTTCCGGTGGCAAGGTCGCCCTCTTCCACGACAGTAAGCTTTACGCCGTCATTGATCCAGTTTTTGGAATCATCGCAGCCGGAAAGCGCAGAAGCGGTCAAAATCATGGCAGACACGGCAGCGGCCATTCTGGCGATGCGAAGCCCTTTTTTGCAGATTGATTTCATTACGGAACGCTCCTTGATCTTATTTCAGTTCAGCCTTGATGCCGTAGGAAAATGCCGGGGATACCTTAATAACTCCCGGGATATCCCTGAGCTCCTTAACCTTGGTTCTCCAGGAATCATAGTCGGAAACCGTTACCTCCCAGAGTCTTTCCGAGAGCTTTACGGCCCCCAGTTCCTCCGGAAGCTGGCAGGGATTTTTCCGGGAACACTTCACAAAGATTTTGTCCAGAATAACGTAGCTCCGGCCTTTGTTTTTCTTCACAAAGGCCAGGTGACGGGGATTCTTCTCCCCGGGGATCACGTCATAGTCGTTGAGACTGCCCAGGGTTTCCCGGGGAGACTGGGTCTGAGCCTGAGAATTAGCCTTTTCCGTGAGAGCGAAATTGCCGGTATAGATTACCGCATTCTTTTTCTGAATCACGCCGTCATCTGCCAAAGCTGCATTGGCAAAGGATACACTGGTCATAAGCATGGCCGCCGTTAAAAAAACTGGTAGACTGATCTTCTTAAAGGTTAATGTCATAAACGAATCTCCGCTGGTTTATAAAAAGAGGCATTTTCTCAAAAATCCGCGTTGCCGGGAAACAGAATCAGCGCCGGCAGTTTTCTGATTATAATGTTTTTTCGGACTTCTGGTCCGATGACCGGACCAAAAAAACATGCATCTGCAAATTAGCGAGTACTTCCGAACAGAAATCACTTACCTCCTGCGGCCGTAGACGGTAAGATGCATGTTCTTATTAAGCTTATCCACGTCAATCTGGCAGACGCTTCTCACGTTCAGACGGTACTTCCTGTCCGGATCCTCTCTGAGGGGTTCCTGATAGAAGGCGGAGGTGGCGATATCCAGAGGTTCCAGGTGTTCATCATAAGATGGAATGTCAGAACCGGATCGGTAATCCCAGTTGGCATAAACGGGCTTCAGCAATGATTTGGTACCGGACTCTGATTCCGCAATAAGTTCCAGAAAAGCATTGGCCGTATATACAGCACCCATTCGGTCTTCGTTGTGTTCTGTTTTTTCTTCATCTTCCGCGGAAGCTGCAAGTTCACAGTCCTCTATAATGCCCTCCGGCAGGTAATTAAGACCGGAAACATCATAGGTGAGAGCATCAACAATAAGCTCGTTCCGGCCCAGTTCCTCACCTTCTTCGTTTTGGAAATCGGAGAAGGCGCAAGTGATCAGGCGTTTGGAGTCATCGGTGTAGGCGCAGGGATTTTCGTTGGCTGATACATATTTCTCCGGAAGCTCCTTCATGCCGGAGCATACAGGATCCTTATCGCATTCGAGAGCGGCCTTCACCAGAGCTTCGGCATCCGCCACGCCGAAGCCGTACCAGTTGGAGAATCTGAAGCCTGCGGCATTATCCTGCCAGCCGTAATCAAAGACGATTTTTTCATCGTAAACGTCATCCTCAGCCTCCAGCGGACTCAGAGCCAGCGCGGGCATCACCGTGTCATTGCGGGAGGTTTTGGCCAGAAGATAGCGGAGCTCAGATACCGTCATGCGAGGCCGGGCCTGATACGCCAGGGCCGCAGCGCCGGACACCGAGGCGGTGGCGGCGGAAGTGCCGTTCATGGTATTGGTGTAATACTTGTTCTCCTCGGTTCTCCAGGGGGAATCTTCATCCGGATCCCTGAAGTCCCGGGGATCATAGCTGGTCAGGGTGGTTACTATGGCAGCGCCGTAACTCCACTCCGGATAACTGGCATGGGCTCCGAATTCTCCGCCGAAGCCGGTAACCCACATATTGGCTCCGGTGGATCCGTAGGAGGCCTTAACCCCCAGGGAATTCAAGGCTCCGACATGAATATTGAAGGGATAGCGCTTAAAAACAGCTGTCTGCGGGAATGTGCAGTCGGTGTGAACTGATAGACATTGTTTGCCGTTTTCGAAATCATTCCCCTGCGAATTGATAAGGGCGATATTATTCTCATAAAGAGCTTCGTAAAGATCCCAGACAGCCGGATCCTGGTAGGTGACAAGTAAGTTGATACTGGCATTTACCAGATTAAGCCGATTCATTTTCAGCATGGCGCTCAGACTCAGCGAGTGGTCGGAATTCATGTTGAATGATGTCAGGTATGAATTAAACGCCACGCCTCTGCCGCCCTGCTTGTTCATGGCCGAAGCGGCGATAATTCCGGCCATGACAGTTCCGTGATAGCCGTCACTATGCTCCTGAAGATATTCCAAAGGGAGGCCGGTATTGATTAAATCTGCGGTGCCGGGAATGCCGGGATCATAGATGCGATCCCGGAGATCCTCATGGTTAAGGTCTATCGGTTGATCCCACACAGCCACATAAACCCCGGATCCGTCGATCTGCTTTTTATCTTCCGGAAGAATAATGCGCCAGGCGGGGATCACGTTAAGATCGATTTTCTTAAGCGGAGGAGCAGTAACGCCGTAGGGGTTCTGGCCGATATTGTAAAGATGCCACTCATCCGGGAACAACGGGTCTGTTACGGCGAAGGTCTCCTGCGTCTCCCGGGTTTTTCCGTCGGAAAGAGTGGCGCGAAAGGTTTCGGTAAAAGCCTTCAGGCTGTTAGCTTCGCCGTCATTGCCGTTGTTATCGCTGCTGTCGATATCACTGTCATAGTTAAGCTCATAGGAAGTAAAATATTCCTCCGGGAGCACGTAGAACCATTCGTTCTCTCCGGCATGCTCTCCGGTTACGGGATTTATCGCTGTTAAGTCTCCGTGTTCGGCCCGAAGGTCCTGAAGATGGCGGCTGGCTCTGATCTTATAGGGCTTTCCGGTAATAAGATCGCCCTCTTCCGCAATCTCCAGCTTTACCTCGTCATTGCTCAGGTTTTTGGAATCCTTGCAGCCGGAAAGGGAAGAACCGGCCAGAATCATGGCAGACACGGCAGCGGCAATCCTGGCGGTGCGGAGCCCTTTTTTGCAGAATATTTTCATGATTGATGTTTATCCCTTATCTCCGTTCATCTTTTAATACGCAGAGAACTCCGGGGATACCATGACTGTCCCCGGAAGAAGCCTGACGCTCTGGTTACAGAGCATCAGCGGGATTCCCGGCGTCCGTATACCGTGAGATGCATTTTCTCGCTGAGACTGTCAATATCAAGCTCGCAGACGCTTTTGAAGCTTAGCTGATAGCGGTTGTCCGGATCCTCGCTTAAGGGTTCCCGGTAGAAGCCCGAAACCGCGAGCTCCAAAGGTTCCATGGCGGCATCATCGGGATCGCTGTCGTCCGGGGCGTAACCGGAACCGTAATCCCAGTTGGCGTAAAGGTTCTTAACCAGTAATGGGGTGCCGGACTGCGATACTGCCCGGATCTCCAGGAGATGATTGACATCGAATACGGCCTGTTTCTTTTCCTCGGAGCCATCCTCGGCGCGAACGGCTTTCTCGCAGGAGTCTGTGAGGCCGGCGGGGAGATAATGAAGTCCGGAAACGTCAAAGGTCATGGCATCTGCCGTAAGAACCGACTCCCCCAGACTGTAACTGTCTTCATCAGCAGAACGGAAATCTGAAAATGAGCAGGTGACATTTCTTTTGGTGTCATCGGTGTAGACGCAGGGATTTGCGTTGGAGGACACATATTTTTCCGGCAGTGACTTAAGTCCGGAGCAGACGGGATCGCTGTCGCAGGAAAGAGCCCCCAGAGCGAGAGCATGGGCATCAATAACACCGAAGCCGTAGTAATCTGAAAAGCGGAAACCGGCGGCATTGTCCTGCCACCCCTGAGAGAGGAGGAAGTTTTCCCCGTAGACATCATCCTGTTCCTCCTGAGGCGTCAGGGCCAGAGATGGCATAACCGTATCGTTCCGGGAGGTTTTGGCCAGAAGATAGCGGATCTGGGAAACCGTAATATCCGGCTTTGCCTGGTATGCCAGAGCCAGCGTCCCGGAAACCGTTGGCGCGGCTGAGGAGGTGCCGTTCATAGTATTGGTATAATACTTGTTCGCTTCGTTTCTCCAGGGGGAATTTGCATCGGGATCTTCATAGTCTTTGGGATCGTAGCCGGTGAGGGCAGTCACTATGGCAGCGCTGGATCTGATTACGGGCGGGTCTGTTACGTCAGCCCCGTATTCGCCGCCGAAGCCGGTAACCCAGATATTGGCGCCGGTACAGCTGTAGGAGGTTTTTTCTCCCAGGGAGTTCAGTGCCCCGACATTGATGTTGAAGGGATAACGGGCCAGGTTGTTGGTCTGGGTGAACTCGCAGTTGGCGTCAGCCAGTTCGCACTGACTGGAGGAATAGGGATTTTTCTCGCTCCTGCCCTCATCGAAGCCGTTTCCCATGGCATGAACTACGGCGATATTGTTTTCAAACAAGGCTTCGTAAAGATCTTCGGCGGCTTCCGAGTTAAAGGTGCGGAGTTCGGCGCCCCAGCTGGCATTGACCAGATTCATGCGCTTTGTCTTGAGTATCAGAGGCAGGGTTATGGTTTCAGAATTTTCGCTGAAGGAGGTCAGCCGGGCGTTAAAGGCGATCCCCCGTCCCCCCAGCTTGTTCATGGCCGCAGCTGCGATGATTCCCGCCACGGATGTGCCGTGAAAGCCCTCGGAATTCTCCTTAAGCATTTCCAGCGGGAGTCCGGTGTTGATCCCCGCACCGGCAATTTCGGGATTATAGATATTGTCCTTTAAGTCCTCATGATTAATATCCACCGGGAGATCGTACACTGCTACATAGATTCCGGAGCCGTCAAGCTGCTCCTTCCGATCCTCCGGGACAGTGCGCCAGGCGGGAATCACGTTAAGATCGATTCCCCTGACCGGATCCTCAGTAACGCCGTAGGGATTCTGACCGATATTGTAAAGATGCCACTGATCTGCGGTCAGGGGATCAGTGATGGCGATATCCTTTTCAACATCCATGTCCGCGCCGTCGGAAAAAGTTACCCGGCATCTTTCGCTGTATGATTTCAGTCTGTCATAGTCCAGGTCATAAGAAGCAAAATAATCCTCCGGGAGAACGTAGAACCACTCGTTTTCTCCGGCCTCCTCCGCTGTTACGGGATTGACCTTCGAAAGCACGCCGTATGAGCAGCTGATCTCCCGGAGACTTTTGTTTGCGATTACCCGGTAAGGCTTTCCGGCAAGGTAATCCCCGTCCCGGAATTCCAGAACGACGTTATTGCCGGAGGAGCTTTTGGATCCGCCGCAGGCCGTCATCATGGTTCCTGCCATAATGACGGTCATGACTGCAGCGGCGCTTCTGGTTAAGCTGAATCTCTTCATGTTCATAATGTGTTTTCCTGTTTTTTATGCGCCTGCCCTACCTCATAACCGGTTTAATGCCGTAGCCATAGGATTCCGACACCTTAATAACGCCGGGGATCTTCCGAAGATCCTCCCGCATGGTTTTCCAGGTCTCATAGTCGGACACCGGCACCTCATAAAGCCGGGAGGACAGCTTCACGGCACGGTACTCCTCCGGGATCGCGCAGGGAGCCTTGCGGGCGCATTTGACAAAGATGCGGTCAAGGATAAGGCAGCCCTGTCCGTTATCTTTTCTGACATAGGCCAGGTGCCGGGGATTCTTCTCTCCCGGCACCACGGCATAATCCCCGAGAGAGCCAATATTAGCCTCCGGAGACTGCGAGACTGCATCCCGGGCGGTCTTTTCAACTACCGTAAAGTTTCCGGTATAGACGGTGGCGTTCTTCTCATGAATCACTCCGGCATCGGCTGCCGCTGCGCCGGCAAAAACCGACGTCAGCGCCAGAAACAGAGACAAACCGAGAGTGTTCCTTTTTACATCAAGCGGCATGGGCATTACCTCCTGAACCTGATAGCAAGTGAGACGTTTCTGAAAATTCTAAAGGGGCGGCACACTTTTGAAAAGGATTTCGTAAAGTCATGACCGGGTTTTGCGATCCTGAAAGGCATCGCAGCCCTGCCCTGAAACCCCTGAAGCGTCATGCCCGAATATCAGGTCATGACGCTCTTTCTCTGTACAGCCATTCCTGCCGGCGGAGGACTTTGGCTTTATTCCTGCTTTTTCCGGCCGTAGACCGTAAGATGCATGCTCTGGTTCAAAGCAGCAAGATCCAGCTTGCAGGGACTCTTAAGGCTCAGCATCCAGGGATTTTCGAGATCCTCCTTC
>NZ_JBGVBR010000096.1:0-13390 GCF_045225735.1 Succinimonas sp.
CTGCCAGCGGAAAAAGCTCGGTTCCTCAGGCAGACGGGAGAGCAACGGGTAAACAGCGCCCCCTGTCAGAAAATTACCTCCAGATTAGCCAAAAAGCCGGCCGCACCGCGAGGTGCGTCATATTGACAAGGATGCCGCAGCAGCTCGGATCCCCGCTCGCAGACACGTACGCTGCCAGAGGCGCCTCGCAGCCCTGTGTCCTGAGCCACCACCGGCAATTATCGTGAATGTCATAATTCTCGGCACCATGCTCTTTTGTCAGGTTCGTAAGCAGACACTGTCTTTCGCTGTTATTCTTAAAATACCGTTCCGCTTCTGCCAGACTGAGACAAAAAATCCGATCCCGGGTATTCTTTCCGCTTCCGGAACAAAAGTGCGGGTTATCATCATTCACCACCTCTGAAAGCTTGATCCGCTGCTGCTCATCCTCTGAGAAGGCCTCCTTCAGAAAAACGCTGTTAAGCCATTTCCGGAGATCGCAATTCTCCCAGGTCACCCGCGCCATTCTGTTATGGTACTGCCTGCAATCAAGACCGCAGCGGCTGACCAGAAGAGCTTCATTGCCTTTTACCTCCAGCACCAGCCATTCAATGGGATCTCTGAAGCAGCCGTTATTTTGCGGGTAGTTACCAAACTTCAGGTACTTTCCCGCTTCAGGCAGCGCCCAGTTAACAGGATACCTGACACCGTCAACGATGATAAAGGCTCTGGTGTTTTCCGTAAGAAGAGCGAACTTTTCCAGCCTTTCTATGACGGGACGCAGGGATGCTTTCGCTTTCAGGCTTTCCAGGGAGCTTTTATGATCCAGAACAAAATGCCTGAGATTTAAGGGAGTCTTTTCATGAGCGGTCAGGACGCTTTCCAGATGCTTTTTCAGGGCAGCCTCATTCCGGAACAGGAGCTCGCCGAACTGAATGATGCCGGAGGCCTTGCTTTCCAGACCGGAGAAGACTGCGGCGGGCCAGACTGCGGCCGGAATTTCCTTTAAGGCTTCCCGGTAGCTGACAAATAAATGCCTGAGTTCATAAAGATTCCCCTCCTTGTCCAGGCGGTCAATATAGCCGGCAAACTCCCCGGCATTCCGGAACTCATATGCGCCGTTGCCGAACACCGCCGCGCCGAAGCCCTCATAGGAGGGAGCCAGCCGGTAAAGAAACTCGGCAAAGGTCTTAGCCGCGCTGTTATCGCTGGTGTCACCGTGTTCAAAGAGCTGTTCGGCCTTTTCGCAGATCCGGCCCTTTTTGTCATCCACGGCAAAATAATGATGGGTGAGCAGACCGCGGCGTAAATCCCTGATACCCTTTTCCGGGTTTTTCAGCAAAGCTCCGATAAGCTCGTTTTCAGAATGGCAGGTAATCCCGTTAAAACGGTATGGCGGAAAGCTCCGGGAAACAGAGCCGCTGCCTTCAGAGGCTCCCGGCACCGGAACGTCCTCCCCGTTAAGCCATCTTCTGACCTCGTCATACCCCCACCTTCTGTTGGGGTTATCCTTTTCATTGCGGCGGGAGATATCCTTATAGGTAAGCCCGGAAACCAGCTTTTTAAGGTCTTCCGGGAAATTTTCCGGGAACTCGATTTGGCTGATGGCCGCCAGTCTCGCCGCCTCCTCCGGAGAAAGGCCGGGATTCTGGAATGGGGTAAAGCCGGCAAAGAGCTCAAAAACAGTGATGCCGAAAGCATAGTAGTCAGTTTCCTTATGGAAGATTCCCTGCATAGCCTCGGGAGCGGCGTATAAGGGAGTCATCCCGGTATCCGTTACCACAAAGGTGTTCTTCCCGGCATGGGAGCTGATCCCGAAGTCAATAATGACGATATGTTCTCCGGAGTCATCAGGAATAAGATTGGCGGGCTTGAGATCCTTATGGAGGATGCCGGCATCATGCACGGCTTTCAAACCTTCATTGACAGACGGAATAATGAGGGTCTTAAGCTCCTCTTCGGAAAACCGGACGCCTTCGGAAAGGAGTTCCGCGAGAGCTGACATCTCGTAATACGGCCGCACGGCATACTGATGCCCCTCATATGCGCCATAGCCCGCCACCGGAGCTACGAACGGACTTTCTACGGACTTCAGCTTTTCCAGCACCTCCTGCTTCAGAGCATTTTTCCGGCGGTAGTATTTGAGAAGAAACTTCCTTCCGGAGAGACTCCCGGTTCCGGAGCAGAGATAGATATCCGCCTCTCCGGAAACAATGTCCAGTCCCGAGTCTGCATGGAACCCGCCCAGAGTAAGCCCCGTAATGTCCGGGAGCTTCTGTATGCTGTTTACCCGGGTCTTTTTGAACTTGCCGGACGCGACGGGGTTAACTTTGGTTTCTGACATATAAAAGCCTCATGAGAATACTGTTTAAACAGGATTATTAAACAGAATATGAAGCTCCGTGTCAAACTCAGCCGTTTCAAAACCCGTGCCTCAAAACAATTTTCTTCGTCAGCGGGGGCCCTCATTTGTCATCACCTATGCGCAGATGGCAGCTGGTCTGTCGTTAACTCAGGAATCCAGGAGAAGAACCGGCATTTCCGTCATGGTAAAGAAACAGGCATGACTTCATACCGTAATATATCTGCCGTAATATATCTGATAGCAGCGCTGTAAAAAAGCGTATCGTTTTACTGGATAATTCCTGTTTTCTGCCGCTATAGGCGGAAGGAAACTGTTTTACGCTTAAATGACAGCATCTGAAGAAAGATCCCCGGCTGATAAAGATACCCCCAGCTTCCGGTTTCCCGTTTTTTTTCAAACATTGAGACGGTGCAAAAGACTATGGCTTTATTCCTGAATACCAATGTTAAGGCGCTGAACGCCAAACGAAATCTCGCCGGTCACGCAAACGCTCTTGACAGCTCCGCAAAAAGGCTGGCTTCCGGCCTGCGCATAAACAGCGCCAGAGACGATGCCGCCGGGCTTCAGATTTCCGATCGGCTCACCTCGCAAATCAACGGTCTTAATCAGGGAAACCGCAATGCTCAGGACGGAATCTCCTTCTGCCAGACCGCGGAAGGAGCGCTGGAAGAAATGACCAATATGTACCAGCGTATCCGTACTTTGGCCATCCAGTCTGCCAACGGCGCCAATTCCGCCGCCGATCGCATGGCCATTCAGGAGGAGGTCTCCGAGCTCTGCAAAGAAATCACCCGAATCGGAGAGGATACCACCTACGGCGGCATGCATATCCTCAACAAAACTCTTACTGAGCCAACCGCTTTTCAGGCGGGGGCTGATGCCGGCGAAACCATAAGCGTTGATCTTACTTCCGGTTTCAGACTCGATGATGTATTTCTGAAGATCTACAACGACTCTGCCGGAGCGGATCGAGACCTGCTTATGAGCGGCGGGGTAACCCGGAAAATCGATTGCGGGCAAAGCGGAAATCCTCCGGCCTTTGACGTCTCAGCTGATTTTTTTGCGCCGCCGGGAGAATACGATATCAAAGTAAACAGCATAGCGGACTACACTCAGGCAGCAAAGCCGTATGCGCTGTTTGATAAGACCATCGAGGACGAGGAAGGCAATATTGTTACCATCCCCTGGAATGAAAGAACCTTCGGAGCGGGAACCATAACCGTTACCGGCGGTTCCGGATCGAATGCCAAATCCTTTGCTGTCGCAGTGGAGGAAGGCGATACCATTGACAGTATTTTCAGAAAAATTTACCGAGCCGAAAACTTTAATTTTGTCCGTACCTCCGGGCATTGGGACATTAATTCACATGATAAGCTCATGTTTCTTTGGAATACTGCAAGAGGGGAAGCAAACCGGGCATTATCAGTAAGCACGACCGGTGACAGCGATCTTAAGCTTTTTGAATTCAGTATCAGCGCTGATGAAGATACGCTGTACAAAACGTGCGGAGACGGCTGGAAAACCAAACACCTGGCATGGGACACCGTTATCGAAATAGACGGGGAAGCCTTCGCCACCGCCGGCTATTCCGTTTACGATGATGAAAAGAGACTTAACATCACAGCAAATTACCCTTGCGGCAGCATTAAGGTGACCATAGCCCCCGAAACCGTCTTTGCGGTGGATACGGAAGCCGCGGCTCAAAGCGCCATCGCCATTGCGGATAAGTTTATCGCCGCCATTGACAGCAAAAGAGCCGAACTGGGCGCGGCGCAGAACCGCCTGGAATCAGCAATCAGGAACCAGTCAAATGTTGCGGAAAATCTGGCAACAGCCAGAAGCCGCATCCGGGACACCGACTATGCCGCCGAAACCGCTGCTCTGGCCCGGGAAAATATCCTGCAGGAAGCATCCAGGAGCATTTTGGTCAATGCCAATCATTCCAGCGAAATGATCCTGTCTCTGCTGCAAAAATAAATCCGCCGGATGCCGGCATCCGGCTTCTGTCCCCTCCCGAAAAAGATCGCCTCGTTTCCTGAACTTCAGCGGGAGGCGCCGCCGCCCCGGGATCTGCCGCCGCCATGGGATCTCCCGCTGCTGCGAAAGCCGCCGCTCCGGCTATGGAAGCCCCCGCCGCCAAAACGACTGCCTGATCTCCGTCTCCCGCCGCTGATTACAGTGCCGGGACACAGCGCCATGAATCCCCCCACCAAAAACATCCCTCCGAAAGCCAGCAACGCAAATGTCAGTATCAATGCTCTTCCGCTGCAGAAAGCGGGGGCTGCCTTTATCTCCTGAGGATTGTCATAGGTCTTAACGCCGTTTTCCGGAAAGCGTCCTTTTTCATTCATAACCGAGCTCGGAATCTTGCCGCCGTAACCGCCGTAGCAGCTGTAGATGTCCCGGGCCACGGCATTCCAGGTATTCCGGGCGGCGGTATTCCAGCGGCGCTGCTTCATATCCGGCACGGCATATCTGTCAAGTATTCTGCCAGCCTTGGCGTCATTAATGCAGGATTCCAGACCGGATCCGGTGCGCAGCACCACATGGGGTTCATTGGTGGTAAAAAGCAGAAGAGCACCGTTGTTACGCTCCTTGCTGCCCAGCCCCAGGCCGTTGAACAGCTGAGTGGCGGCGTCATTCATAGATCCGGAAATGCCGGGCACGACGGCCACAAAGATCTCTCCTCCGTTAGCCTGCTGCAGTCTCCGGGAGCCCTGATTGAAATAATTGTGCGAATCCCGGGACAGCACGCCGGAGGTATCCATGACGGCAAATTCCGTAATTGCCGGAAAACCTTCCACCTGAACCGCATCCAAATCCACCAGAGGGGTGCCGTCATCGGAAGACAGAACACAGCAGCACATTATGATGCTCAAAAAGACGTTACCGAACCCCGCAAGGAGGACTTTTCCCTCGGAAAACAAATCTGCCATCGCCTAAGCCTCCCTGTGAAAATTATCCCTGAACCGATCAGGAGACGTCTGAACGCGCCCCGGACCGGATCTGCCCCGAAGCAAAAACATTAAACCCGCCAGGCCCGGGCTTCAGCTGAAGCATCCCCGGCCCCGGGATCTGCCGCCCTTGACCCGGCCGCTCCAGCCCTGATCGTCATCGCTGTCTGCGCCGCCCGCCAAAACCAGACAAAGCACCAGCATAAGGCCCGACCCCATAGCCAGAAAGCCAAATGCCGGAATTATTACTGCTCCGGTGTCGGAGACTGTGGCAATCCTAACCGCCGAACGATTGTTATAGGTCTTAACGGCATTTTCAGCAAAATATCCTTTTTCTTCCATAAACTCTGCGGGGGGCTGGCTGCCCTGGCAGCGATAGATGTAACGGGCTACCGCATTCCAGGCATTCCGGGCTGAGGTATTCCAGCGGACTGACCTGCCGGGCAGATCGGTATATTTATTCCGGATTCCGGCAGCCATGGAGTCATTGATGCAGGATTTCAGGCCGGAACCGACATGAATAACCCCGCGGGGATATCCGGTGGTAAAAAAAATGAGAACGCCGTTGTTCCCCTCCCCGCTGCCCAGCTTAAGTCCGTTATAGAGATGCCGGGCCGCATCCCTCACAGATCCGGAGATACCGGGCACAGCGGCCACAAAGATCTCCGCTCCGGTATCCTGCTTAAGCTTCAGAGAGGCCTGATTGAAGTAATCATGAGATTCCTGAGACAGCACGCCGGAGATATCCATGACGGCAAATTCCGTAATTTCCGGCAAACCTTCCGCCTGAAAGAAATCCACCAGGGGAGCGGACAGACAGAACATCAGGAGACTCCAGAAGAAGGTTATGATTGCTGCCAGAGCGATTCTTCCTTCATCAAACAGCCAGTTTGCCATCTCTCTCACGCGCGTCTCCCTGCCGTCGCAACTGTCCCGGTAACCTCGCAGAATCTGCAAGCCCGTCCCGCCGGACGGCTCCTCTGACAACCGGAGCCTTACCAGTCGGTGCCGTAAATTTCGTGCATATTGTCCGCAGCGGCCCGGGCTTCATTGATCTCCTCCGGCTGCAGATGATACTCAAAATCGTCCTCCAGCTTAAGGATGTCCTGATACTGCCGGCTCTTGGTGTCACCGGCCTTCTCCAGACTGATGCGCACCACCAGAAGCCACTTGAGAGCTTCCCGGAAATCAGGCTGAGCTCCGCGGCCGCCCTCGGCAAAGGCATGAGCCAGCGCCATCTGGGCATCCTGATTGCCGAGCTTGGCAGCCTTCTCATACCAGCTGTGGGATACCCGGGCATCCTCGATGCCGGTATTCTTGGCGCCGTAGAGACTGCCCAGACCGATATAGGCCGGAGTGTAGCAGAGATCGGCGCTCTTCTGGTACCAGGCATCAGCCAGCGCATTGTTCCGGATGCTGCGATCCTCGGCGGTCTGATAGATATGTCCCAGCTCGAACATGGCCTCGGCATCCTCTCCGGCCTGAGAGGCCCGGGTGAACCAGTTAATGGCATCGCTGTAATTGGCCCCGTATTCGAAGCCGTCGCCGGAACCGAAGTCCGAAAGAGCATCAAAGGCCAGCTCCTTCATCATGGTAACGTCGCCGGTGCCCGCCCGCTTGACCTTTTCTTCATGAGCCAGCTGTCTCAGCTTCTCGGCGGTGTAGTATTCCGGAAAATCAACCTGCACGGGATCCGGCATGCCGGGATACGACACCTGATCCTCCGTCCAGGCGGAAGAAAACTCATCATCCGGGATCAGGAGCGTATCCTCCGCCGGAGCAGCCGCATCGGCATTATGATTAGCATCTGCATCAGAATCCGGATCTGCCGGGGTTTCGGGAAGATCCGGAGTATCAGTAATGAGGGTTACCGCTCCTTCGGCGGTGGCTTCCGGATTAGCGTCCGGGGCTGGACCTTCGGCATTCTGAGGAGCATCAGAGATTTCCGCGCTGTCAGGATTTTCCGCGGCTTGGGCGGCTCTTTCAGCCTCCTCCCGGGCTCTCCGGGCTTCCTCCTCCTTCTTCAGGCGCAGCTCCTCCATCTGCTTCCGGATCCGGGCGGCATTGGCACTTCTTTCCTTTTCCTGCTTCTCCCGCTGGTAAACCACCCGGTTCACCACGAGGCCGGACTCCAGCAGTTCAGCAAGGGTCAGCATGGCCGCCGGGCTGTTTTTTTCAATAGCCTGAATGAGGTAGTCTACCGATTTGGCGTAGTCCTGGGGGATGCCCACGCCGCTCTGGTAGATGTCCCCCAAAGCCAGGAGAGCGTCAACGTCGCCGCTCCGGGCGTTTTTCTCATAGATCCTGATGAGATCCTGAAACACCGCCTCGGCTTTGGCCGGATCCGGCTTGATTTTGGCGCCGCCCAGAGTATAGATGGAGGCCAGCGCTTCTAGCGCCTTGACATAATCCTGCTTGGCGCTGAGCTCATACCAGTGAATGGCCCTTTCGTCATCAGCAGCATGGCGGATGCCGTCCGTGAAATAAAGCCCCATCTGATACTGAGCCTCGGGATCCCCCTGTTCGGCCTTTATCATGTAGGTTCGCGCCCATTCATCAAAATAGTTCTGGGAACGCAGTTCATCCTTGGGGACGCCCAGCCCCCGCTGGTAGATAGTGCCCAGAGCCAGAAGAGCCTCCGGCTGCTTTCCGGCCTTCTCCAGCCATTCCCGGGCCAGACGGTAATTGTGCTCCACGCAGGTACGGGATTCTCCGGCCGGCGCGAAATAGAGGAGCCCCAGGCGAAGCGCCGCCTCCAGGCTGCCGCGGTCGGCGGCCATTCTCAGGTATTTAATGCCCCGGGAAGCGTTTTTGACCGTGCCCTGTCCGGAAAGATACATTTCAGCGGTGCGGAACATGGCCTCGCTGTTTCCGGCATCGGCCAGAAGCTGATAGTTTTCCAGAGCATCCTTGTAGCTTTTGGCGTCATAGGCCAGCTTGGCCCGCATTCCATAATCCTGCATCCTGAAATATCCGGCGGCATAATAGCTGGCAGCAAGAATCCCAGCTGCTCCGACCCCCGCCAGAATCATCCGGATGCGGCCTTTTTTGGAGGAGACCAGCGAATTCTGCTGGGCTCCCAGACGGCTGAACCAGTCCCTGCAGTCATTCACAAAATTGTTGTAAGCTCTTTTCCATTTTCTGGCCATAGCAAAAAAACAAAACTCCGAAACGCCCTACAAAACGACAGTCCTGCCTGCTGAAAAAAACATCGCGGCATAACAGCGCAATCAGTAAAATTTTAACAGAAAACAGCGCTTAATGCACCACAGGGATACCTTGAGACAAGGATAACGGAGGATGGCGGAAGACAGCGGAAAATAAGGAATCAGGAGACAAATGCGGGAGGATGTCACTGATTGCGGACAAAGGATCCGGGAGGGGACTCAGTCAGAGAACAAGGAGGGCAGCGCCGGGGCCAGGAAAGAACTGATTAACGATTTTTCAGATCATACTAACGCCAGATCCTTTTTTACCTGTTCCGCGCTCTGATTAAGCAGGCTGGCAGCCTTGGACACAGTAATTAATTCACTGCTTAAGGCCCTGTATACCAAACTGACAAAACGCCGGCTTTCCGCTGCCGGATACCGGGAGCATTCTGTCATGGATTTGAAAACCGCATTTTTTCTTTCTAAAGCGCAGAAAGCTTTATAGCGCTGCTCGCTGATTACATCATAAAGCCTTGCCTTATGCATTAAGGCCTCGCATGAAATACCGAACCTGATTTGCAGCGCTTTCAGTTCCTGATACGATATATCATGCCGGGTGATTCCAAGCCGCCTCTTGAAAACCTCCTCGGAAATAAGCATCTCGCTGGCAAAAAAATTGCAGAGCTTTTCCTCATCGCTTTCTGAAATCCCGGAAGCAAAATTAAGAATCAGATGTCCCAATTCATGCAAAGCGGTAAATCTTTTTCTTTCTGATGAAAATGATTTATTCAAAATAACAACAGGATAAATTCCGTTTACCACTGAGCTTAAACCGTCAAATGAACCCGGAGCATCAAATTCCATGACTTTAACTCCATGTTCTTCATGCAATTCAATTACATTTAAAATGCCATCACTTCCGATATCCCATGCTGCTCTGACCTGCCGAACAGCTTTTTTTACGTCTTCATTATTATGAACAATATCATTTGCCGGAGATTTAAAATTAACAGCCGCATGGCAAATCTCCTCTATGTAAATATACCTTTCAATCAAGTCCAGCATGGTTTCCTTTATGGAATTTTCCAGTTTCGCGCTGAATTTTTTATTATTTTTACGAAATTTAACAGAATTTACCTCTAAGGTAAAAGGTCTGAAAAAATAATCAAACGGCAAATCCAGAGCCCGGGACAGGGAAACTAAAACCGAACTATTGGGGGACAGCTGGCAGTTTTCATATTTTGAAACAGTCATTTTGGAAACGATATGATCCATCCTGTGAACCAGATCATCCATTGACAGCCCTTTCATAACCCGGGCATTTTTTAATGCGCTGAGCAAAAATTTCATTCGGTTCCATAGCATGTCTCCTTGTTTACAAAAGCAACAAAAATTCTAGGTTTGGTAAACCATTTTAAGAAATGCTCCGTTCATTCTCCCCTGTGCCGGGATCCTTGTCAGACCTGACGGCTCCCGGAGGCTTCTTCATAAATACGGGCCCGAATCCTTTCCCCCGGAACAGACGCCGCAAACTTTGATTCAAATCCGGAGCGTTTTCTAGTACACTTAAGCCGTTTAGCGGCAGGTTCCGGCAGCGCCATTTGGACAGATGTTTCCGGGAGCCCTGTTTTTTTCATGCTGCGCCCAACGAGGTTTTTGCAAATGAGCTCATATTACCGCGAACAGTGCGAACGCAAGGTGTGTCTCGATACTGAAACCACCGGCAAAAACGATGACGGCACCCCCGGAGATCACCGCATTATTGAAATCGGCTGCGTGGAGATCATTGAAAGGCGCATCACCGGAAGAACCATGCAGCTTTACATCAATCCGGAACGCAAGGTGGACGAGGAAGCCTTCAGCGTGCACCATATTTCCGACGAATTTCTGAAGGACAAGCCGAAATTCGCGGATATCTACCAGCAGTTCTATGATTTCGTGGCCGGATCCGAGCTCATCATCCACAATGCCAAATTCGACGTGGGTTTTCTGAACCATGAGCTGAACATCCTGCACAAGAATATTCAGATCGAGAATATCTGCAAAATCACCGATACCCTGGCTGTTGCCCGGGCCCTCTATCCCGGTCAGCGCATCAGTCTGGATGCTCTCTGCGCCAAGCTTAACGTGGATGAATCCTCACGTACCACCCACGGAGCTCTCCTGGATGCCCAGATCCTCTCCGAGGTGTATCTGGCCATGACCGGAGGCCAGGAAACGCTGTTTAACGACGGAAACCGCTTCGGCTTCGGGGAAGAAGTCCGCCGGGACTTCAGCAGCATCCGCACCAAAGTTATCAGGCCCGCGGAATTCGAAATGGCAGACCATCTCAAATACCTCTACAAGATGAATCAGGCCAAGGGCATTGAAAGCATCGGCTTCGGAAAAGAGTACCTGATTCCACCCAAGGAAATCCCGCTAGGTGACGGCAAGGTGAAAACAGTGGTGGACGACGGCATGATCGAGGAGGCTCTCAAAGCCGCTCTGGCTCAGGAATTTCCCGGGAATCCCGATGTTTATGACAGATATGTGAAATTCTGTAAAGAACGGGACGACAAAATGAGTAAAATCAAACAAGCCAGGCTTGATGCCAAGAGACAGGAGCTTGAGGAAACCAAAAAACGGGAGGACGCCCTGGAGGCTCAGGCTGCGGGGCAGTCCTGACAGGGGCAGCGCCCGGAATGCCGGGAACAAAGACCCGAAGACCGATCTTGCGTCCGCCCCGGGTTTTAAAGATGTTAATTTTTTTTGCAGTTCAGGGAGTTAAGCAAATATGGGCAGCTACAACATCAGAGAGGAGCTGGAGGAAGCCCTCGACGTGCTTCGGAAATTTACCGCGGATGACAGCAGCATCGCCGCCATTGAAAAGGCCGCGGAGCTCATGGCCAATGCCATCAGAAACGGCGGCAAGGTTCTGTCTGCCGGCAACGGCGGCAGCCACTGCGACGCCATGCACTTTGCCGAGGAGCTTACGGGGAGATACCGGGAAGACCGTCCGGCCTACGGAGCCATTGCCATTTCCGACCCCAGCCACCTTTCCTGCGTCTCCAATGATTACGGCTATAAGTATGTGTTTTCCCGTTATCTGGAAGGCGTCGGCCGGGAAGGTGATGTATTCCTGGGCATTTCCACCAGCGGCAATTCCGAAAACATCATCACCGCCGTGGAAACCGCCAAAAAGAAGGGCATCAAAACCGTAGTCCTCACCGGCAAGGACGGCGGCAAGCTGGCCGGTCTCGCCGATGTGGAAATCCGGGTGCCGCACTTCGGTTTCGCCGACCGCATTCAGGAGGTGCACATCAAGGTTATCCACATCCTCATTCATGCCATTGAGGTGAAGCTGGAGGCCTGACCTTACGACCACTCTTCCGCCCCAGAAAGTCAGCCCGTCCCCGGGCTGATTTTTTTCGCCGCCCTGAGTTCCGGAGCCGGAAGCTTTGCTCCGGATTGTTCCTCAGGGATACCCGCTCTCAGCGCCGTCTCAAAAGACGTTTCTCCTGTCCCTGCACTGCCGTTGCTTTACCCGGGGGAGATAAAACAATCCCGGCTCATGGCGGGCCCCCGGATAACCGGGCGCCCTGATGAACCGGGACGGAAAAAAGAACAAAATGCCGAGGCTTACCGGAACCGCATCACAAAGCCAGAACCTCTTTCAATAACCCCTGAGCCGGATCGGGAAGAGTCTTTTCCCGCTCGGACAGTCTCGCAAAACACCGGCTGATATAAACAAGGATATCGCTGCCCCGGAATGCGCCTGGATACTTCGCTGCCAGACTGTTCAGGAACACCACAAAAACAACGCGCTCGCTGATGCCGAGGTTCAGTATCTCCTTAAGCTTCAGGACAGCCTGCTCGGGAAGCCCCTGCTTTTCCAGAGACGCAATGTTTTTTGCGGCGAAGAGATCCTTGACACCGTCCTTTTCAAGAGCTTTAAGAGCCGTGAGATTATGCACCAGGAGAGCCAGCCCTCCCGTGACGCTCGTATCTTCATCCTCCTGATCCTCTGTCTGATCCCTGCTGGCCATGACCGATTCGCCGCCCGTCTTCCCCCGGGCAAACAAATTCATCATCCCCATAAAACCCATCATGCCGCCCGATGCCCTGCTGGCAGCAGCCCTGCTCATCATCCGGGATTCGGGCGCCACCGCAAAGCAGGCAGCAGCGCAGCTCATGCCCATGAATCCGGCGGGAGCCATCTGGGGCACCTGACGCATCTCCGGGAGATCCAGATCCGCGGCATTGGCATTCTCCTCCACCAGAATGTAATTGGTGTGCGAGGTAATAAGCCGGTAAGCCACGGCCAGATCCTGAGCCTGGTCATCATCCCGGCCGGCAATGCGGCGTCTTACCGCCATGCGGGCCAGATCGGAACACGGGGTTTCATCGGCTGCGGCGGGAATGGCGGCCTGCCAGGAATGCTTCTTTTCTCCGGAGAGAGTTCTGAGCTCGATATTGCCGGCAGGCTTCTCCGGGAAGCGGGCAAAAAAGATGGCCGTATCGCCGTGGAACAGGCAGGGAGACTCTTCCGGGAATACCCAGTCCGGCTTGCCCGGCCAGACGATTTCGGAATCCGTGGCCGGCTGATTCATTCTCTGAAAGTGCCGCACGATTCTTTCCGCCATATTCTCATTGGGAGTTACAAATTCCGGCATGCCTTTAGTGGTCTGGGAAAGCTTCCGGAGAAGTCCTTCGGACACGGAGGATCCCACCCCGACGGAAAATATCCGGCAGCCGGATTTTTCGGCCTTTTCATAGAAGCTCTTGCTCTCGTAAACCTCGCCGTCGGTAATCAGGAGAATATCGTGCTGCTTGTTGCCGGAGGAGGACTTATAGGCAGTTTCCAGGGCTTCTTCCAGATTGGTGCCGCCGAGATCCGCATTAATGGTTTCCAGAAGATCCCCGGCCTCCCGGAGATTCTCCCTGGTGCAGGGCTGCCGCTCCGG
>NZ_JBGVBR010000097.1:0-2727 GCF_045225735.1 Succinimonas sp.
TTCATAATTGGTCTCCTCTGGTTTGGTTAACTCTCAATTCCAATTATCCCTGATATTGCCCCGACCTTTTTTCCGGGCCATGGCCGAAAATCCGCCGTTGTCTCTGCGTCCGAATTATTCTCAAACCCGCCCCGGAACAGATATTTGCAGGACAGGACTTCATCTGACAGACTTTGCCATAAATGAGCCGGGGGTTAAGCTGCGCGCTGCCGGGAAAGTTTCCAAAGCAACAATGGTCAGCCTTCTGGAAAGACCGCATCGTCCTACTGGACAATTTTTTGTTTTTCAGAAAATTGTCCAGCAGCAGTGGACAAAATCAGCGTTATACGTCAAAGTTCAGCAGAATCAGGACTTTTGCCGGACGGGATATGAGATGATCGCATACGACCTGTCTCAGGGAATAGATTTCTCGGGCCATAAGCAATACTATATCCAGGTCGCTTATCCGCAGCCGAAGAAAAGGCCTTGAGCGGGAATTCAGGGATTTCGTGAAGATGGACGAACTATGATGAAGGAAAGCCGAATGAAAGAGAGAGCCGCGGTATGAATATTCCAGAACATGCCCGCTGTCCCGGCTGCTCCGGGAATATGACCTTTGCTATCGGCAAACAGGCTCTGGTCTGCGAAAGCTGCGGCCTCAGCCTCACCGTTCCCGGCTATGACAAGCTGGTTATGGAGAAGGCCCGGAGCAATGTCAGTCTTACAGAGGCCGCCGACCGGATCATGCGAACTCAGGAGAGACAGAATAATCCCCAGCGCATCTACACCTGCCGGTCCTGCGGCGGACTTATCCGGCCCGGAGCGCTGTCAGCCTCGGATTCCTGCCCCTTCTGCGGCAACGCCATTGTGTTTTCTGACAAGTACCGGGATCAGGCGGAGCCGGATTACATTATCCCCTTCAAAAAAGACCGGGCGTACTTTGCGGAGGCCTGCCGGAATCTGATGGAAAAGAGCCTTTTTGTGCCGGAGGAGTTCCGCTCCGAGGCCCGTCCGGAAAGCATCCGGGCGGAGTACGTGCCCTTCTGGATCTACGATGCCGATGCGGACGACCGGGCAAAGCTGGCGGCGGAAACGGTGCAGCCGGTCAAAAGCAGCTTCGTTCATGATCTTTATGAAGGAAACGTGGCCGGACATACGGAATTCCGCGGAGTGCCGCAGGACGCCTCCCGGGATGTGCCCGATGAAATCACCCAGACCCTGGAGCCATACCTGATTGAGGATGCCGTGCCCTTTAATTTCGCCTATCTCTCCGGACTTGACGCCCGGATATACGATGCAGATTATGTCCAGGGCTTCAATGTGGTTAAGGAGCGGCTTCTCTGTTCCTCGGCCCGGTTTCTGACCGGCCGGAGATTCGACAATATCCGGATTCTGGAACGGGACTGCCATGTCCGAACCCTGGCCGTGGGGTATGCCCTTTATCCCGTATGGACCATGACCATGTCCTGGGAGGGCCGCAACTACACCTTTGCCATGAACGGTCAAACCGGCACCTCGGCCGGTCTCCCTCCGGCGGACGTCAGACTCATGAATCTGGCGGGGTATGCGGGAGGCATGATTCTCTTCCTGCCGGCGGGAATATTCTGGACTTATCTCACGGTGAGCTTTCGGTTCAGCAGTCTTAAGCCCATCGACGGTCTGGTTTTTGTGGCCATGGCGTGCATCCTCCTTCTCACGTCGATTGCCGCCGAAACCCTGTGGAGAAGATATGCCGTATTCGCCGGCCGGAGGAGTCATGCCGGATTCCTGAAGGCCGCCATATTTCTCGCGGCGGCGCTGTTCTTCCTTGATACCGGGATTCATGTTTATCGGGGGGAATTCTGGGGGCCGGTGGCTCCCGGGCTGCTCTTTCTTATTGGCCTCGGGCTGGGCGGGATTATCAGGGATTTTTTCCGGGAGAAGGTCAGAAAGGAACAGGAGAGTCTGGCGCTGAAACATAAGGAAGACGCCGATGCCTATGTCCGGGAGGAGTCTCTGCGCATTGACCGGCAGGAGCTCCGGAGTCTGGGCCACTATTGGAACCACAAAACCTCCATGACCTATCCTCGGCCGAAATACTGGTGGCTCAGCTTCTGAACAAAGTCTTCACCGGTTCCGGAAGGCATCCTGCCCCTCCGGAACCGGCTCCAGTTAAACCGCCAGATCAGACAAACTTGGATATCAGCAGGTCTGCCGCCCAGGCGACAAAACCCTTGTTGTTCTCGGCCTCCAGATCAAAATTGTGCGCCATCTGCCAGCCCACGGCCTCGACAACGGCGCTGGAAAGCGCGGCTTTGGCGGCATGATGCTTTACCGTAAGCTGCTTCGAGGCGAAGTCAGCTTTGACAAGAGCTTTTCCGGCAGCATTCCCGGCCTGAAATCTGCTAGCGGCATTATCAGCGGGAGCGGACTCCAGAGAAGAAAAGATCATTTTCCGGATAACGGTAACGCATGCCATCATAATCGTATGCTTTGCAAGGCAGCACTTCACGTTAAAGACCTTGCTGAGAGCCACCGTCATGCCCAGAACCGCAGCAAGATCCACCGCCACGCCAAACCCCGGAACCGGAACAGCGTTGCCGGCGGCGGCGGAAGCGGCAGCGGTGTGGATGATCTTAGCGCATAAGGTTTTCTGTTCAGCGTTCATAGTATCTTCTCCTCCGGTTTCCTTAACTCTTAAGTCCCATTGTCTCAGATGCTGCCCCATGACTTTTTTCCGGCCATAGCCGGAATAAACAGGGGCCAGGC
>NZ_JBGVBR010000098.1:0-2467 GCF_045225735.1 Succinimonas sp.
CGCACTGCGGTTTTCCCAGACAGAGACAGCCGTGAAGCTCCGAATCAAGCATCTCTGTCTTAGTGTGTTTAATGGCATGCAGCTGAATATCAGATTGCGGGAACTTTGTCTGTACCGTAATTTTATTTTCATCAGCCGCTGAAAACTTAAGAATCGCGCCTTTTCCGCTGATCGGGTAATCAGCTGTAAAGTTCTCGGCAGTATACGAGCATCCTGTCAGGAGCATAATCATCATGACAGCATTGGCAAACACTTTTTTCATATCACATATCCATCCGGTAAATAGCTATTGCCTCCGTGAAGAAAAACACGAATGCTAAAGGAAAACTGAAACAGGACTTACCTTGCGGCAGAAGCAACCACAGATCTGATGGTCTTATCCAGGTGTCTGAGATCGACATGTCCGGAGTCCGGCGAGAACAGCACTTCCACTCCGCTGGTCAGTCTTATGATGGCCTGAGAGCTTTTGTACGGGCATACTTCAAAACGAAATGAGACATGGGGAGTCTGCGGCTTGCCGTTAGTTATTTTCTTTCCTTCATACCCCATATAGGCATCAAAGAATCCCGTATAACAGAAATGATTGTCCTGACTGGCGTTAACATGATGCACCGAAGGGTTTCTCTGGAGGCCGCTTACGGTGGTGGCAACATTGTACGGCACCTCAAATTCGCCGGTACGCGGAACAAAAGAGGTAATTATGGATCTCTCATGGGATTTCATCAGGCTGAACATATTTGCGGGATGATTCTTCAAGTACTGCAAAGCATTTTCCACCCAGTTACTGTCAACTCTGGCGGTCATGAGTCCAGTCTTATACTCGAAAAGCCGCTCAGCAGTCGTGGGGTGTATGATGTAATCGCGGTACCCCTTGCCCTCTTCGGTTTTTAAAACAGCCTTGTAGACTTCAAGAATTACTCCCTGATAATCATTCTCACTTTCAACTTTTGCATAAGGATTACAACCCCAGGCTCCCTGATAATACGATGCTCTGGTTGCCGTTCTGATTACAAAGATCTCTTTTCCGTCATATGTCAGCTCTGCCTGAGGCTGAACATATCCGGTGCAGACACCTACCGCGCCAAACAGCCCGGGAATCACCGAGCTGTAATCAATATCGTCGTTAAAGCTGAGCTCGTATACATCAGTCACGGCTGACCTGAAGCTATAGTCATTGGGCACTGAAATACGGAGATCCTGCTCGCCTGAAAGCCGGGCAACCGGCTCATTTATGCTGTAGGTCTGCGGGGAGGAGCACCCCTGAACCGCCAGAGCGGACAGCATGGCTGCGCTTCCGGCTGCAAAATATCTGAAAGCGTTCCGGAACTGCGCCGGAAAAAAATAACGCTTAACTCTGTTAGCGCTGTTCATAAATAATCACCTTTCCTGACATGGAACAAACTGCGTCTTAATCACCTGTCACAAACCGAGCGCGCGGCAAAACAACCGCGCCTGTTTGCTCCGCTGCTAAGCCGCAGGAATGACAGGATTAATCCCGCAAAACACTTATGTTTCAGGACTTTAAACAACCTGTAAAACTATACGCGATCTTACAGTTGTTTTTTTTTGTACAGTTTTATTGTTCGCTGCTGCTACCAAGTGTGAGCTATATCACATTTTTAACAGTTGCCGTATGTACAGGCTTTTCTCAAACATGGTCAAACACTGCCGATTTTTCGGATGAGATTTTGCCGGGAAAGAGTTCTGAGTTTATCCGCCGGCGGAGGGGAAGGGGCAAGCGCTGTCAGCCAAATTCTGATCAGGGGGAGCAGGAATTTGAGAATTGCGGCGGAAGTTAATGAGAACTTAAGGGGGCTGAAAAGCCTGAAGAGGTCAGACGGGAGAGGTATTTTGCCGGGCGAATCGTTTTCTGACGGGATGTTCTGCTCAGCGGACGGTCATCTTCCGCCCTGCCGGAAGCTTTTAGTCTCCCCCGCTACCTCTGGAAAAATATCAGAAGCTTAAGGAAAATTATGAGGGCCGCGCCTCCGGTATAAATCAGACACCGGCTGTGCTTCTGACAGAAGCTTACTCTCTCCGCCCCGGCCACCGCCTTCCGGTATCTGTCAACGGCCCAGGAGGCATACACCCGGTAAAGTCCCGATCCCTTGTCCATGGCCAGTCCGAAATCCGGGAGCTTGCCCACGGCATGCTTTTCAGTCAAAAGCAGGGCTCTTGTGGCATCATCGATCTTTTTCAGGAGATTCAGGTTTTCCGGAGCCAGAGCATTGCCAAGGTCGCTGAAAAAATCCGCCCCGGTACGATCATCCTGAATAAACCGGGGAATAATGGTTACCGCTTCCCGGGGATCTATGAAGCAGACCCGGGCTTCCGCAAAGGAAAAAATCACCGCAAAGCTGATTTCATCATCCTCGCCAAGATAGTAACAGTCCATCATATACGGGAAGCTTTTGCCGAAGCAGCGCAAAATGCGGGGAGAACCGGAACTCTCCAGTTCATTGAAGCC
>NZ_JBGVBR010000099.1:0-7620 GCF_045225735.1 Succinimonas sp.
CTGCTTCCGCCTCCGTCATCTGTAATATACAGCTTTGAAGCTTTGGGATAACGTTCCTTCCCCATATAGTTCCACCAGTTCCGAATGAAATTTGCAGCAAACACAGCGGTGTCCGGAGTGATCCCTGAAATAACATAATCAGCGCTGTCATTCCTGAAATTACCAATGTTTTCCTTCTTCTTGCAGCATATTGATATTACAGGAATGTTCTGGCTGAGATATACGGCCGCCGTAGCGTTAATGTGCCTGAACTGCTCCTTGCGTTTTTCAGCTTCCGGTCCTGATTGCTTCATTTTCTGATTCTGCTGAATGCTGAAGCCAAGCTGTTTCAAATAATCGCCAGCCTTGTCTTTATGGATAACGAAACCTTCCTTCTGCAACTCGGCGGCAAGCGTCCTCAAACTTTTGATTGTCCAGCGCAACGGGCCTGAGGATTCTCCGCTGGAGTCCGAATCTGAGAGACGCTCCAAAGCCTCAGGAAGTTCAGGCTGCTTCTCCAGAAGGCTTTTCCTTCCGCCGCCTTTGGCTCTGATTCTCACCTTAGGCGAGGTTTTAGTTTGCCCGAAACTTCCGGGGCTGTCTCCTGCTCTGAGCTCCCTGATCCCCAAACTAATGGTATTTCTGTGCGTCCCCGAAATCAAACTGACCGTTTTGATCCCGCCCTGTCCCAGCGCAATAGCCTCGGATGCAAGATATTTCCGTCTCAGGCTTTCGTTCAAGTGAGGAAGGATGAGTTTAAACTTCTCTTCCAGAGTATCTGCGGTGGCAGCAAACATATCTGTATTTCCTGAAATCAAAAACTTGCTGACTCGGTTTTTGCAAACTTATTTGCCGAGTATTCCCTGCTCCGCCTGCGCTCCTCGGCGCCCCATCTCCATGCCGGTTCTGATAAAAAGGAACATCCGGAGAGCCGCGTCATAGTAAAGCTCCCGGGCCCGCGTGAGAGCCGTATCCAGAGACATGGGAGCGTTCACGGAGGTCATTAATGAGCAGATGCCGTGATCCAGAATCTCCATGGCCCCGTCTCCCATCGATCCGGAAAGCCCCGCGGCAGGCACGCCATGCTTCCGGCAGCGTTCCCCCACCGCCTGCATCACCTTGCCGGAGGCAGTCTGACTGTCGGTGCGGCCTTCGCCAGTCACCACAAGATCCGTCTCCTTAAGCCGGGCGTCGAAGTCCAGAAGATCCAGCACCGTGTCAATGCCGGATCGCATCTCCCCCCTGAGAATAATTCCCAAAGCCGCTCCCAGTCCGCCGGCTGCTCCGGCTCCTGGCAAGGCATCGGGATCCCGGCCGGTCTTTTCAATAATGATCTCCCGGTAATGCCGCATGCCCTGTTCCAGTCTGGCCAGGATTTCCGGAGTGCCGCCCTTTTGCGGGCCATAGGTCATGGTCGCTCCCCGGGGGCCGGTAAGAGGGTTCCGGACATCGTTCATTACCGTGAGCTTTATCTCCTGAAGGCGGGGATCCAGTCCCGAGAGATCCGCCTCCCTGACATAAATAAGATCCTCGCCCCGGCCGGAAAGAGGAGTCCCGACCTCATCCCGGAAGACGGCTCCCAGAGCAATGAGAGCTCCCATACCGCCATCGTTGGTGGCGCTGCCGCCCAGAGATACCGCAATATCCGTAAATCCCCGCCGGAGAGCATCCCGGATAAGCTCTCCGGTGCCTCGGCTGGTGGTGTAAAGAGGGTTCCTCTTTTCAGGCGGAGTGCCGGTAAGTCCGGAGGCCTCTGCCATTTCTATTACGGCCCGCTTTCCGTCGATGGCGAGATAACGGGCGGTAACGGGATTACCGGCAGCCCCGGTAACCGTCATCGCAATAAACTCTCCGCCGGAGGCATGTTTTATGGCGGTAATGGTGCCTTCGCCGCCGTCCGCCACCGGAAGGCCCTGACAGACAGTATCAGCGCCGAACACCTCCCGGGCCGCCCGGGTCAGAAGCTCCGCCGTATCCTCACTGGTGAGAGAGCCCTTGAAGGAATCGGAAACAAACAGAAAATTCATGCGGTGATCTCCTCTCTGACTCCTGTTAAATTCCCCTGGCTGCCATTCCGGCTTTGCCGCCCCGGCCTGAAACGCGCTATGCCGCGCCGGATTTGTCAGGGGCTGCCTCCGGAGCGTCCTTGCCGGAGAGCATCCTCCTGCCCAGATCGTAGCATTCGGCATAGCGGCGATCCCGCAGCCGTTGCTCAGATTCTTTCAGATATGACCGGAATTTGCTTTTCGGGCAGGCGGTTTCCCGGCAGGCTTCAATCGACTTCTCTTCAACTGTCAGAAAAAGCCATACAGCAAAAATGAGGCCCGCAGTAGCTACCGCCACATCGATCTCATTGTACGGGGGATCTGCAGTAAAGAGAGGATATCTGTCACTGAAAAAAAGCGGCTCATAAACCATCCTGACATATACCATCGCCGTCATAAATAAAGAAAAGCCGCAAATCACTTTTACCATTGTTCTTCTGTTGCCGCACTCCCTCCGGATCCTGGCGTAGGTCTTTTCCGGATAACCTTCCCGGGCAAGTTCCCAGAAATCAGCATCGAAATATTCATTTTTGCAGCCGGGACAGACTCTGACCGCTTTTCCCAGCCGGGCAGGAAATTTCCGGGTATTGTCTAACTCATAACCGCAGCAGGAACAATGTCCGTTCCGTTTCCGGTAAAGACGTCTGCCCGATGGAAGCTCGGCAAAATTCCGTTCCCGGGCGGAGACTTTGACCGCATCTTCCGGGGATTCCCTCAGAATGTCCAGATATTGCTGCGGCACCGGATGACCTATGCGCCGCAGGAATTTGATATATTCAGGATCCTTTGCATTAACCCGGACGCCTTTATGTCCCCAGGTATCGTTAAGCGAATAAGAAACATGATATGCCAGGAATATCACGAACAGCGCAAGGAGACCGGTAATATTTATCAGGAGGCTTTCCAGAAAAGCCTCCTGATTCTCTGAAGCTCCGGAGCCCATGAGATCCAGAAGATTCCAGCCCCGGATCCCGGCGGCATCAATAACGGTGAAGATCAAAAGAAGACCGGCCGAGACAAGTCGGGGAACCAGGGCCTTCCTCATAAAGCCGAAAAAGCCCCGGTCAGCGCTCCGGAAATGCTGCGCCTCATAAACATACTGATTGAAATAGAACTTGCCGCACTTTTTGCAGCGGCTGACCGGCTTTCCATAAACAGGATCCCGGGGATCGTCATCCCCCCTGGGCATTTGTTCTGCGGGAACATCATCAGGGTTGACAATATCGCTCCTGCGGGGAGCTGCAATCTGAAACAGCACAACGGCGCCGCAGCAGGGACAGGCCGCAAAAAAAAACTTTCCGGCTCTGTACAAGGGCCATTTGCTGGTATAACGCACCCGGGCGGGCTTAAGAACGGCATAGTCAGCATAAACACTTTGTCCCGGCGTCTTTTTATCTTTTGCCATCATCCTCTTTCTGCCCCTTTCCGCTTATTCCGTATCCTCGTTGCTTACGATGCCAGTGATGCTGATAAACACCGGCTCGGGTTCCCGGGCATCATCAAACTGCCGGATGAAGGTCTGAGCTTCCTCCTCCGCAATGTTCCGGCCGTTCATTCTGTAAGAGCAGGACTTCGCCCCGCCTTCGGACTCCTTGCAGGAAACCCGGAGCTGGTTTACCGGCTGGCTGTCCTTAAGCTCGGCATAGGAGACATTAAGCCCGGAATCATCGGAGGATACGATACCATGCGGAGTCACCCGGAACTCCTTAGGAGCCTTGTCCAGAGAGGACAGCCGGACAATGCCGCCGTTCCCGGCAAATACCTCCGTGTTTCCGCTGTCGGAGCGGGACAGCCAGATCTCCGGAATATTGTCCCCGTCGATATCCGTCAGGGAAAGCCGATCCCATTTGCCGTCGGGAGACCCCGGAGCCACGAGCTTTTTCCCGGTAATAAGGGATCCGGTCTTCGGGGTGAAGTCGCTCCCGTCCCATTCGTATTTCTGCTCGATAGTGTAGAGAGGCACCTCGCTTTCATCGTACATGAAGTAGGTATCCTGGAAGATGCTGCCGTCCTCTTCGATAAGATAGCCGTAATTCACGCTGTTAAAGCCGTCGTATCTTTTGTCAAAAAAGTCCTTTAAGGGAATGAGCCCCCGGGTCTCCGGACTGAATCGGTAAAAGCAGAAGGAGCTCGTGCCCATAAGATCCTCCTGGGAGGCAATGTGGAGAGCGAAGGAAAGTCCGGTTTTCGGGGAACGGTAAACCCGGGCGGTGAAATATTCCGAAGATTCGTCCTCATCCTCCGTGTCTTCATCGCTCTCCGGAGGATACTCGATATTGCCGGAGGATACCGGAGGCAGCTTCCGGCTGAGATAGTCCTTGATTCCCGGGGACTGCCATTTGTCCGCAAAGGCCTTAAGAAAATCCCGGGCCTCGGGATCAGCGGTTCCGGGGAGAGGCAGGTTTTCATTCATGCAGAATGCCTCATAGTAAACAGGATCATCCCCGGCGTCTCCGGTATCCTCTTCGTCCGCACAGGCCTGTCCCATGGCCAGCATGCCCCCTGAGAGCAGCATTGCCGCATAGATGAACTTCCGCATAAGATCCCCCTGAACTGCATGGTTTATCCGATCATGTCCTTAATTATAGGAATTCCTGTCCGGCAAACCGTGAGAAAGCGGGGATTTTGAAAACTTCCGGAGAAAAAACCGGCTGTTTACGCCCTTCCGCCGCCGTCCACGGGGCTTTGGCAGCATGGATCCATATCTTCCCGGCCTTCTGCTTCCGCCTGGGATCCCCCGGCAAAAACAGGAGATAACCGCCTAAAAAATACCCAAACGCACGGGATTCTTTTATAATGGCATTCTGTTAAAATCAGCAGCTGTGTTTCCTGTGTCCGCCGGTGTCTCCCTATGACCGACAATCCTGAAAAAGTAATCTGCGGGCAGTGCGATCTGGTGCTGGAGGTTCCCCCGAGAGAAGGTCATCTTGTGGGCTACTGCCCCAGATGCCGCAACGCCGTCCATCACTACCGGGTACGCCCTTCCAGGGTGTCTCTCTGCTATGCCCTGGCGGCCATATTCTTTCTGGCGGCCACGGACTCCCTTCCCTTTATGGCCATTTCCGCCGCCGGCATTGAGCAGGGCATGCAGGTACTGGACTACACCACGGTGCTGGGGGCTCAGGACATGTGGGCGGCCAGCTTCGTGATTTTCCTCTTCATGCAGTTTCTTCCCCTGATGACCCTCCTGACCATCATTGCCGGAGATACAGGCAAGATCCTGAAAAAGCGCTTTTTCTTCATGCCCTTTCTCCTGAAGATTCTGCATTTCAATGTGGAATGGAGCATGGTAGAGGTCTTCATGGTGGGAGTGCTGGTCAGTCTTATCAAGCTTATCAGCATGGTGAACATCGAGTACGGATCCGGCTTCTGGACCTTCTTCGCCTTTGCCATTTTTTACCTTCTGGCCGTGAGCCGCTTCAGCGAAGAGGAAATGTGGAATTACTTCGCGCCCCGGGACAAAAAGCATCTTAAAAGATCCCCGGACGCAGGCATCAGGGCCGAGCCGCAGAACTTCTGCTCCTGCACCTGCTGCGGGGAAATTCTGGACATGGAAAACGAAACGGAATGCCCCCGCTGCCATACCGGCATCCGGGATCGCAGTGCCCAGTCTCTCCATAAAACCCTGGCCTTCACTCTGGCGGCCATTGTGATGTACATTCCCGCCAATATTTACCCCATGATGGTGACCACCTATCTGGGCAGCGATTTGGAGTCTACGGTTATTGACGGCGTCATCACCCTGTGGGAGTTGGGCTCCTATTTTGTGGCGGCGGTGATTCTGATTGCCAGCATCTTCATCCCCATTATCAAGATCCTGCTTCTGCTCTATCTCTGCTGGTCGGTGAAAAAGCTCCGCAGAACCCGGAACCGGGTCTTCCTGACCGTGGTCTACCGCATTGTGGAATTTATCGGCAAGTGGTCCATGGTGGACGTGTTTGTGGTAGCCATCATGGCCACCATCGTCCGCATTCAGAACCTGATGACCATTTACGCCGGCTCGGCTATGATCTCCTTTGCCGCGGTGGTGATTCTTACCATGATTGCCGCAAGATCCTTTGATCCCCGGCTGCTGTGGGGCTACGGCAAGGATCGCGCGGATCATTCCCATGCGGAAGATGACAAGGTTACTCCGGATAAGACGCCCCCGGAGGAACCGCAAAACAAACAGGTGCCGGCCCCGGCCGCCGGATAACGTTATGGATTGTAAAACAGCTGAACCGGCTGATTGAATCGCTTGAATCAGTTACGGGGCAGCCCCCGCAAGACGAAAGAGACAAAAGAATAGACAACCGGAAGCAGCCCCGGAGCAGCTTCCAGCAACCTGGAGATATGAAAAAAGATGGATAAGATCCTCACCGTGAAAAAGGAAAAGCTCTATTCCTTTATCTGGACTGTTCCCATCGTCGCCCTGATCATTGCGGGAACGCTCATCTACCGCTCCCATTTCAACAAGGGACCGGAGATCACTCTTATTCTCTCCAAGGCTGACGGCATTGAAGCGGGAAAGACCGCCATCAAGGCCCTCAGCGTGAACGTGGGCAAAATTGAGAGCATATCGCTGTCCCCGGATCGCAAAAACGTTATTGCCACCGCCCGCATGGATCCCGGCACCGAGGATCTCATCCGGGAGGATTCCCGCTTCTGGATCCAGAAGGTGCGCATCGACCGCCAGGGGGTAACCGGCCTGGATACCCTGCTTTCGGGATACTATATCGAGCTTTCTCCGGGAAACAGCCCGAGACCGTCAAAGATGTTTTCGGTGCTGGATGATCCTCCCATCGCCACCGATGACCGGGGACTTTTTCTGACGCTGCATTCCAAATCCCTTAAAAGAGTTTCTCCGGGCAGCATTCTGAAATTCAAGGGCATTGAAGCCGGATATATCATTGACGCCAATTACAACTTTCAAAAGCAGGTCATGGCCTACCGGGTATTCGTGTCCTATCCCTACTCCAAGATCATAGATTCGGGCACCAAGTTCTGGATCTCCTCTGGCATCACCTTCTCCATGGGCACCGAAGGCCTCAAGGTGGACACCGACTCCCTGGAAAACATCATCAGCGGCGGCATCAGCTTTGACAACATTGAAGGCAGCCTGAACGACGAGGATGACGTTCCGGTTAAAAACGATCACGTCTTTACCCTTTACAATGATCGCACCAGCATTGTGCCCACCTATGCCAAAAGCCGCACTTTGGACTATGTTATTCTGCTGCCGTATCCGGATCGGGGACTTCAGGCCGAATCCCCGGTGTTCTTTCAGGGCGTGCAGGTGGGCGTAGTGAAAAAGGCGCCCTACTTCCCGGAAAACTACCGGCTGTTCCACAATTACAGCAAATACACGGCGGTGCTCATCTCCATCCAGCAGGAGCGCTATGAAAAGAGCTCCCTGGAAACCATCGAGGAGATCCGTCAGGACATTGAGCATCTCATCAGGGAAAAGAATCTCACCGCCTCCGTGGAAAACATGAACATGCTCACCGGCAAGAAGTGCATTGACCTTCTGATGGTGGAGGATCCTGGCACCGAAAGAATCATCTACAACGCTCCGTATCACGGCTTTCCGGTTATTCCCTCCGTGGACAAGAGCCTG
>NZ_JBGVBR010000100.1:0-2521 GCF_045225735.1 Succinimonas sp.
GGATGTTTCCGGAGTATGCATTATGGCCGGCATGTTTCAGGATACGGGAGCCTTTAATCAGCCGCTGGCAAAATGGCACCTGTCATCAGCCGAGGATCTGAGCAGCATGTTTACCGGGGCCAAAGCCTTTAACCAGCCCCTTAACAGCTGGGATGTTTCTCATGTGAAGCTCATCCGTTTTATGTTTTGCGAGACCGTCGCCTTTAATCAGCCGCTGGGCTCCTGGAAGCTCACAGGTCTGGATTCCCCGGAAGAGGATGCCCGGGATTTTCTGCTGGATGCCGCTGCATTTAACCAGCCCCCTGAGGAGATCCCGGAAGTCCTGAGAGAGCTTTACCAGGGCCCCGGACAAAGTGAAGGCCAAAAATCAGTAAGCGAGACTGACTCCTGAGCACAGAGGAACAGGCGCTGGCAAGTAAGCTGAGAATAAACACCGGAACACAACAGCTAAGCCCGCTCTTGTTTCAGAACAGGCAATTTCGGTTCTCCCGGGCAATTCACGTTTGTCTGCGCTTTCGGTTAATCCGGGACGGGGTGTGCTAAACTTAAGGATGTTATATTCCGGCGGTTCTTTTAATCCCGCGCTGTCATGAGAGGACTGAAATGGCTAATTTCTTCGATGTTCTTAACGGCAGGAACGTTAAACGCACCCACGCTGCGAGCGGCTACGATGACGACGATGATGATTACGGGCAGGCCGCCGCATCCTATGCCATGAAACGCGGAGAAACCATTGTTCTTGGCCATTATCCGGGAGACAGTTCATATGCCGAAACTCCTCTTTCCTGGCTGGTTATTCATGCTGACGGAGCGAGCGCTCTTGCGGTCAGTACCTGGGGAATAGCCTGGCGTCCCATGCATGACCGAGAAGGCGAGATCACCTGGGAAAAGTGCGCCCTTCGTTATTGGCTCAATACGGTGTTTTACAAGGAGTACTTTTCAGATGATGAAAGGGAGAGCATTCTCGAAAAAACTCTGGGAAACGAAAGGAATTCCGTTTACGGCGGGAAGAGGTGTCCGGCTACCCGGGATCATGTTTTCTGTCTCAGCTATAACATGGTTTCCTCCTGGTTCGGCGGCTATCTGAGCAGAAACTGTCTGCCGGCACCCTGGCTTCCCCAGGGTACCTCCGGCGAATCCTGCTCCTGGTGGCTGCGCACGCACGGCGGGGCTCCCGGCAACATGGCCCGCATAAATTCTCAGGGAGTTCCGGATCTTTACGGCTATGCCGCCACGGATGATACGGTGCTGGTTCGTCCGGCTATGTGGGTGCGGCGGCGGGGCTAATGACCTGTTTGTCCATTCCGGCCTGATACCGGAAAAGCGGCTTTTCACAAGCATTCACAGCAAAAAGAAACCCCGGCAGGTCTCTTAAAGGACTTTCTGCCGGGGCTTTTGCGTCATGGGCTTTGCTTTCCATGCGGCATGGTTCGCCGTTGTTTCCGCTGTCTCCGTTACTGCCGGAACAGGCCGTCAATATCCCGGAGTCTGATCCCGTTTTTCTGCAGGGCTCCCATAACAGCCTTAAGGAGCTGGGCGCCGTTTTCCGGGGTGGCCGCGGCTTCAAACTCCGAAACCGCCTGAGGCAGGGGCGTCTGTTCCTCCTGCAGGGCGTCGTATACCGAAATGTTCTCTGCATCCAGAGGCAGATGGCCGTCAAAGCAGCTGGTATTGCCCAGGTGGCAGGTGGGGCCGATGGGATCTGCCGCTATCAGAAGACAGTCGGAATCGCAGTCAGTGGTAATGGCCTTGAGATTGAGATAGTGCCGGGATTCCTCTCCCTTGGTCCAAAGACGCTTCTTGGTACGGCTCCAGAAGGTTACCCGGCCGATTTCCATGGTCTTTTCCAGCGCCTCACGGTTCATAAAGCCCTGCATCAGCACCAGTCCGGAACGGTAGTTCTGCACGATCACAGGGATCATGCCCTGACACTTTTCCCAGTCTAGGGAGTCAATATCAAAGTTGAGATTGTATTTATTATCAGTCACGTACGGTTACTCCTTCATTTCTGAGGTAGTCTCTGAGTTCCGGGATATGAATGATGCCCTTGTGGAACACGGAAGCGGCGAGACAGCCGTCCACATTGGCCTCCTTGAAGCCGTCCCGGAAATGCTCCATGGCGCCGGCTCCGCCGGAGGCGATAAGCGGCACCCGGGCCAGCTTCCGGATAAGCTTAAGCTGCGTGAGATCATAGCCGTTCCGCATGCCGTCCTGGTTCATCATGTTGAGGACGATTTCCCCGGCCCCGCGCTTCTGCACTTCAGTAACCCATTCCGGGGTAGTCCATTTGGTCACCAGGGTGCGGGATTCATCTCCGGTATACTGCTTGACCCAGTACTTGTCCTGCTCCTTGTCGTAGTAGGAGTCAATGCCTGAGACCACGCACTGCACGCCGAACTTGTCCGCCAGCCGGCTGATAAGATCCGGATCCGCCAGAGCCGGGGAGTTTACCGAAATCTTATCCGCACCGAACTCCAGAATCCTCCGGGCATCCTCCACGCTTTTAATGCCGCCGGCCACG
>NZ_JBGVBR010000101.1:0-2025 GCF_045225735.1 Succinimonas sp.
CGATTACATTACCGGAAAGCCTTACCGGGTAACCGCAAACAAAAGCCTGAGAGAGCTCAGCTGCTCATACGGAGTAATCTCGAAGGATAATCCCGTCACCGGGGAGGAGGCCCCCGAAAACGAGTGGTTCTATGTTCTTCCGGAGGAGCATTTCACCTCCTACGATCTGGATTATGACGGAGTAAAAGGCTACACCGAGAGATGCCGGGGCACCCTGACAGACGGCTCGGACATGGAGTCTGAGACGGAGCTTTCCATCTCGGATCCCCTGCTTGCGGATGAGTGGCATCTCTACAACATCGGACAGAATCCCTACGGCGTAAGCTCGGATCCGGTTAAGGGCATTGATCTTAATGTGATTCCCGCCTGGCGCACTGTCCTTGAGGATCGCAAAAAGCAGCTTGACGGCTCCGGCGTTTATGTGCTGGTAAGTGACACCCCCGTGGATGTTAATCATGAGGATCTCAAAGATCGGCTCTATGATCCCGGAGTTCCCGGAAGCGAGGATATTATCAATGCCGGAATGCCTCTGGAAAAGCTTCAGGAGAATTCCATGAATCTTCATGGCACGGCCGTGGCCGGAATCATCGCCGCTTCCGGCATGAACAATCTGGGCGTGCGGGGCATCGCCTTCAATGCCAGCATTACCTCTGCTGACAACGCTTATGGAGACCGCTCTTTGTCATATCTCCTGGACATGCCCGGACCTGCTCTTATGAATGCCAGCTGGTGCGTTGATCTTTCCACTGTCAGCGACCCGGCAGAAAAAGAGCTTTTCGAGGCTTTTTATGAAAATAACATTGCTGTCATTCATTCCCAGGGCAATGAGTTTGAGGCAGGGTATGACGAAAAAGCAAAGCCTTATTCCCGCAGTATTTGCAAGGATCTGGGAGTTAACTGCGAGTTCAAGCAGACTTCCGATATTTCCCGGGATCCGTTCGTTATTAACGTGGGAGCTCTGAATTCCCTGGGGGTTAAGTCATCCTACGGATCCACCGGATCCAATCTCTGGGTTACCGGCTTCGGCGGCGAAAAGGGCGTCAGAAAGGATACCGGGCCTGAAACCAGTGCGGCCATTGTGACCACAAGCAGTCAGTATGATCCTCAGGACTGGAACGATCCGGATGCCTATTCCCCTTGGAGAAACGACGACAACAAGCATTACACCAATATTATGAACGGCACGTCATCGGCAGCCCCCTCGGTTTCGGGCGCGGTGGCTCTGGCATATCAGGCCAAACCGGATATGACGGTGTCCCAGCTCCGCTATCTTCTGGCCGCGACCTCCCGTGACGACAGCGTGATGCCCGATCTGGCCCTGACCGTGAAGGAAGCGGCTTCCGATCAAAGCTACGGCGAACATATCGTCTACGACTACGGCTGGCAGGAAAATGCCGCCGGTTTCAGATTCTCCAGCCATTACGGATTCGGAGTAGTTGATGCTGCCGCCCTGATTAAGGGAGTGCTTGCCTGCGACAGCGATCCCGTCTGCGCCGGGCTTAAAGAACCTCCTGAAGTATATGTGTCCGGAAATGCCAGTCCCTGCGCATTCACCGATGACACCGGAAGAAACGTTACCTGCTCCTTTGCTGATTTCAGAGACCCTGAAGATGCGGAAACGGTTCTCGGGAGTTCCGAGCTCATAGTTGATGCCATAACCTATGATGTTTCCGGGCTCACCTATCTTCCGGAGGGCATTAAGGATTTCTGCGAGCTTGCGGCCTCTTCTGAGGACGCGGAACCCACGGAGCATAACAGGCAAAGGAAGCAGGCCGTGTTTGATGCCAACCTGATCCTGCAGATTCTGGCGGAATCCCCGGCCGGCACCAAGTCCCTGATTAAGCCTATTTATGCCAACTGGGATTACAAATCCGGCTTCAATATTCCGGATAATGCCTATGATGCAGATTTCGCCATGTCGCCCCTGGATCTCGCCACCTCCACCTTCTACCGGGAAACTCTGAAGGAGGGGACTGACAACCCCTGGACTTTGAGCATTAATAGTCCCTGCAAGCTGGATCTGGA
>NZ_JBGVBR010000102.1:0-6269 GCF_045225735.1 Succinimonas sp.
GACATTCCCAAAAAATCACCCCCTGAACTCCAAGTCCCTTGGAGTAAGGGGCTTAGACTTCATGCAAAAATCGCAGGGAAGTTACGTAGTACCAAAGCAAATGATCGAACCCATTCCTGCTTATCTCATTTCCATATTTTTCTTTTGCCTTTTCTCTAACAGCATCTACCGCTTTTCGGTAAACATCGTATTCTGTCAAACTTCTTTTTTTAACTGGTATTTTGTAATATTCTAAATACCAAGGTAAAACAGTTCTAAGTATGTTGTCATGAATTGAATAGTTGTCTTGCTTATCAGATCCTTCAAACAAATAGTAGCATGCGTAGTGACAGAATTTTGATGCAAAAGAGGTATTCTCCCTGGCATTGTGACTTACATCATCGGGGTGTGTTTTTGCTTCGATTTTTTTGAACATGTCTAAATTTCTTTCCCATAAGCTATTGAGTAATTCCTTTTTGTCAATTTCATTAACAATGCGCCTAGTGATTTCGTCTCTTCCAACACCATCAGAATTAATGTGGGTACTGTTTTCGTTATCAACAGCAATTACAGCTCTCTTAATTATTTCATCATAAGTCAGTTTGTTATCAATTGCAGAAGCATCCGAATCCAATTTCAAACCTTCAAAATAATCTTTAACTTCCGGATACTGCTGATCAAGAAAATCATTCTTATTATCAAGTATGTAAGCACGTAACATACTCATCCAATAAGCAGTTGACCCATTATATTTATATTCAACAGTTTCTTCAGAATCCTTTTTGCTTGATTTCAAACTTAGCTTAGGCTTTGCTTTCTTTTCATGCGATTTTATATAGGCCGAGTCATTACGAATCATGGCTTCAACTTTAGCCACATTATCTCTGGTTAGTTTTACTATTGTTTTTCCGTTGGACTTACATGACTCTTCCTCAATCATTTTATCTTTTTTTGCCGCTATAAGTTCTTCATTAATAATGTTAGTCATTTCGCCTCCATCCATTATCACTCCTCATACTTCTACCAGAATATAAGATTTAAGATGTTGACTGCATTCACATTCTTCAAAAATTTACCCTCTATCCCAAAAAACGAAAAAGTCCATGCCAAATCTGACATGAGCTCCCGAATTCACCCTGTTTTGATCAAACCTTGCGGAACATCCTGATGTCTACTTTTTCAGGTTTAGCAGGTAATTAACCAAGTCAACAACCTTCGTTGACGGATTATCTGTTCCCGCTTTTTTGGCTGATTCATTGGCCTTTTCAGCATTTTGAACAGCAGTCTGCAACCGGGATTTCAAAGTATCAAATATCCTCATGTTATTCTTGCTATATGCAGGGATATGTTTTTTAAGCTCTGAAATGACTGCTGATGCTGAAGGAAATGATTTTGTAGTATATTCAAAATGCAGCAAAAACCAGTATTCAAAACACGGAACTGACGTAATGGCTGTAAATTTACTGCTGGCCTTTGAAAGCATACGCACAGCTGTATCGTAATTACCGTGCTGGTCTTTGTCGAAAACGCAGAATACCCTGTCAAACGCATTGTTTTCTTTTTGCGATTCCTTATAAAGTTTCTCAGCATGTTTAATTATGCTCACCGGATCTGAACCTTTGGATGCATCCGTTACAACCACGTTGGCAGAGCTTAAGTCATATTCGTGTTTAAAGCCCTCAAAATAAAGAGGCTCTGTCTGTTCACCTTCACAAACAATCAGTACTCGGTCGTAAGACTTGCAAAAACCGATTCTTCTCTGCTGATCCTTAAGCTTTCTGGCTTTTCGCTTTTTGAAAAGATCTTCGCTGCCCATTACTGCACCCCGCAGAAAGAACGAACAAGAGGCAGCGCTCCGTAACGACCGGAAAGATATCCCAGTTCCAGATTTTCCTTTCCCTTTTTAGGACTGAAATCGGATAAAGGATACAAGAAAGAGGCCTGTTCTCTGTTTTTATCGCAGAACCAGATCTGATCCCTCCTGAAAATTTCCTGAGTAAGAATGGTTGTGTCATGAGTGGTGAAAATCAGCTGCGCATTTTTAGGATTGGCTTTTGGATCATGAAACAATTCCACCAGGAACTGCACCAGCTTAGGATGGAGATTTACGTTAAGCTCATCAATGCACAGAACACTGCCGTTAGACAGAACATCCAGAATCGGTTCGGCAAAAGAAAAGAATTGCTGCGTGCCGGAGGATTCATCCCTGAAATTAAATAATACTGTCTGACCGCTGCTGTCAGTGTGAACCGTGCTGATTTCATAGACTGGTTCCCCGGGGAGATGCTTTTCCTCCACGCGGATATCTTCGATATTAAAATCAGCAGCCTTGAGGAATTTCAAAACATCTTCCTTTCCGCTGCCCGTACAGAATCTGGCAGTAGACTCAGGAGATAAACCTTCAGTTCCTGCAAAGCGAAGAGTTTTGCTGAACCAGTCGAAAACAGGTTTCAGCTGCTCGCTGTTAAGCTGAACAGCTGTCGAGAGGAATAAGGCGTTTTCACGGGTGGAGTCACGCCACAGCTTTTTGGCTCCCTGCAGAAACTGACTGAATTTCCAGAGATGCTTTCCGGATTCAGCATCCCAGACTCTTTCAAACCATTTCTGAGGGCGACCCGCAGGAAAGGCAAAAAGCCATTCATCAAAAATCTGATCTGCCGAGGCGCTGAAACCGTACTGGTATTTCACGTCACTGACGATAAAACTCACTTCAAATTCCATAGGCCGAGTGCCTGTCTCAGGATTGAGTCTGAAAGGAGTCAGAGGAAGCTTCATGCCACGCTGCAAAGCAGTGGTAACAATGCCTTTCATGACGGAAAGAGCCTTCAGGAAGTTAGATTTACCGCAGGAATTCGGACCGTACACAGCAGCGCTCTTAAGCAGGCTGAACTCTTTTTCAGCCATGATGGGGAAGGCATTCCCCGGCCGTTCGCTGCTTTTGCTTTTTACCATAGTAAAGGTCTGCAGTTCTTTGAATGACAGAAAGTTCTGGATGCGAAACTCAACCAACATAACAACCTCTTTTCAATGCTGTTTTTAACCTTTTGTTCCAAAAATAGCATTTTAATTTGATTGTTTCAAGGTTTAAAGATTTTTCGTTTCCAAATCTGACATGAGCTCCCGAATTCACCCTGTTTTGATTAAACCTTGCGGAACATCCTGATGTCCAGAATTTCCTCCCGGTTGGTTTTCTCAAGCTCCTTTCTCGCTGCGTTAAGCTCTTCAAGTCTGACAATCTCATCCTTGGCGTCATCCAGCCCCAGGTGCGTATAGACGTTCATGGTTACTGAAATGTCTGAATGCCCCATGAGGTACTGCAGGGTCTTGGGATTCATTCTGGCCTTTGCCTGATTGCTGCAATAGGTATGACGGCAGACGTGAGGACTGATTGGCGGCATCTGAACCTTGAAGATCTCGTTGTACCGCTTTACGGCATACTGGAACCGGTGCTTCCAGTGCAGAGCCACCTCGGGCATGCCGGCCTTGTCCCTGAAAAGAAAACCCACATAGCCCTTCACCATGACTTCCGGAAGATCTGTCGGTCTGCTGTCGATGATGGACTTAAACATCTGATACACATCATCCGTCATGGGCAGCTTCCGGGTACCGGCATTGGTCTTTGTCGGCAGGATCTCGTAGTTTCCGGAATACACCTTCTGGAGCTGATGATTGATGTCAATGACGCGGTTCTCCATATCGAGATCCTTTAAGGTCAGTCCGCAGAATTCAGAGATGCGCATGCCGGTATGGAAGAGGATGTAAAAGGCCTCGTAGTATTTCCAGTAGACACAGTCGTCATGAACGAATTTGAGAAACTGGTACATCTGCTGCCTGGTAATGGCAAGTCTGGTTTTCTCGGTATTGTAGATTATCCCGGCAAGCTCAAAGCCGAAAGGATTCTTAACCAGGATGTCATCGTCCACAGCCATCTGAAAGGCCGGTCTCAGGATGCCGCGAACCGATTTAATGGTGCTTGAACCTCTGCCGTCTGACTGCAGCTTGATCAGGAAGAGCTTCGCGTCGGAGGTTTTTACAGCATGAATATTTCTGGTGCTGAATTCTTCCTTGGCAAGAAGATTGGTGAGGTACTTGTACCCCTCACGCGTGGAGCTTCTGACACCTGTTTTGGTTTTAAGGTACCGGGCCACCAGCTCACTCACGGTCATGTTACTGCATGCAGGATCAAGCCTTGAGGCCATATCACGTCCGATTTCAGCCTCCAGTTCTCTTAGTGAGAGGCAAGGCTGCTTTCCTGCAGGCAGCGGATCTGTCGGCGTCAGTCTCCAGCTGTACAAAAACTTGGGCTTGCCGTTAACAATGTACTTGAACTGGTATTTGCCATTGGCTCTGATGGACTCACCGGTATGCAGGATTCTATGCTTCGAGTCTCTTCTTTGTCCTGTTTTTGGCATTGGCTAATTTCTCCATATTTCCGTCGCTGTTTAAAAACTTCACAAATTCATCCCTTATTACAAGACGTCTGGTTCTGTAATAGGCCACAAAACTGGTATCCCCCTTCAGCACCAGCTGATACAGCTTCTGGTAACTCAGGTTGAATACCGCGGATGCTTCTCTTAATGAAAGAAGCTGTTTTTCTTCAGGGTTGGGTCTTCTCATGCGCTCTTTTACCTCCTTATGATTAACCGTATATTTCCGTACCGTTTCCGGGATAGCAACTACTTGTTGCAAATGAAAGGAAATCTGGATTAAACAGTTTTGAAGAAGGTATTCCTCGAATTTGGGCCGGACAATCAGAAACCTGTTGCCGCACTTTATCGAGAAAACACCAACATTCATTTCAGCAAGACGCCGCAGCCTTTTGACTCCGATGTGAAAGTACTGAGAGGATTCGTTAATTGTCAGGGTATAGCGTTCGTTAAGCGGAATATCATTCATTTTCGTGCCTCCTATTCCTATAAGGTAGCCACGGCAGAGGCGCAGATCTGACGTTTGCGTTAATCTTTTTTGCAAAAAGGCGTGATGTAGCCCGCCGCTTCCGGAAAAAGTTAAGTGTTGATATTTTGGACGTGTTATCGACAGATACTTTATGCTTATATTCTTATCAAAACGTAAGATGTTGGCGGTTGACGATTAAGTAGGTTATGGGATAATGACAGTGATAGAGCCTTTCTGCGCTGAACAGCGAACCAGAGAAAGGCCTTTTCAGAGGTGATGGTCAGATTCAAAGGCGGAGCAGAATGCTGAAGTCTATAGGTATCGGAGCGGAATTGTTTCACGAATTAATTGAAAGCAACAGTTATTACGTGGACAAGACTCCTTTTATCAGAACTGTTTTTAAAGAAAACACCTCGAAAGTCATGCTTATCACCAGACCGAGACGCTTCGGTAAAACGCTAACCATGTCCACTTTTTATGATTTTCTGGCTCTTGATCCTGAAAATCCCGGAAATGTCTCCCGTCAGGAAAACTGGTTCAAGGACACCAAAATTTTTGAGGATAAGGAATTCTGCAGCAAGTACATGGGGAAGTTTCCGGTAATCTTTGTGTCGTTTAAAACCATCATTCATCAGCACTTCAATGATGCTTATAATCAGTTTGCCACTCTGATATACAGACTGGCGCTGCAGTTTGAGTATCTGGCTGCCAGCGAGGAATTATCAGATAAGCAGAAGGAACAATATGCCAGTCTGAGTAATTATGAAAAGCTTACAGACAGAACCAATAAATCTTATCTGACAGGATCCCTTAAGACGCTTTCATGTCTTCTCAAAGCGCATCATAAGATAAGCCCTGTACTATTGATTGACGAATACGACGTGCCTATTGCCAAAGCGGCTTATCATGGCTACTACGATGAAATGACAGATCTTATCAGTCCTTTCTATAACGACACCTTAAAAACAAATACGTATCTGGGCAGAGCAGTGCTTACCGGATGTTTAAGAGCAGCTAAGGAAAGTATTTTTACCGGGCTCAATAATCTTATGATCTGCTCGGTACTTGATTCCGGAGATGATGATCTATCCTCCGGGATAGGCTTTACTGAAGAAGAAACTCAGGAAGTCCTCAAATACTACGGACTTTCAGACTATTACGAAGAGGCAAAAAACAATTACGACGGGTACCATTTTGGCACAATTCATATGTACTGCCCGTGGGATGTCATGAATTTCTGCAAGGACAACTGCAAAAAGGTCGGTGCGGAAAATAAGGAGATTACCGCCGGCAATTACTGGATTAACACCAGCGGTAACGATGTTATCGAAGAATTCATGGGTTTTATAGAGCCGGATGACGTTGATAAGATGCAAAGCCTTCTGGATGGCGAA
>NZ_JBGVBR010000103.1:0-2008 GCF_045225735.1 Succinimonas sp.
TCCCAGATCACATTGATAATGCCGACTTCCTGCATTCTGCCGAAATCGGGATAGAGATAGTATTTAACGCCCTCCATGGCTCCGGGAAGAGAGAGGCTGTAAAGCGCCATAGCCGTCAGGAGAACCAAAAGCATGATCAGCATGGGCCTCGTGAACCGTTCCACGCCCTTTTTAATGCCGCAGAAACAGACCAGACCGCCAAAAAACACCACGGCGATCATAAAGCCCAGAGAGAGTCCGGGAGAATTGATAACCCCGGCAAATGACAGCTCCGGAACTCCTCCTGAAGAAGCCGCGCCCTGAGAATTCAGCCCCAGAAGAGCGGCCAGAAAACCCCAGCAATAATAAAGAATCCAGCCGGTGATCACCGTGTAATAGGACATCAGCACATAAGGCCCCAGAGACATCAGGTATTTAAAAAGATGCCATTTGCTACCCGGGGCTTCCAGCTCCTCAAAGGCCCGGGTTACGCTCTTCCGGGAAGCTCTGCCTATGGCAAGTTCCATGGCAAGACAGGGGAGCCCCAGAAGCAGGAGACACAGGAGATATACCAGCACAAAGGCCGCGCCGCCGTTATGGCCGGCAATATAGGGGAAACGCCAGACATTGCCGAGGCCGATGGCGCACCCGGCGGAAATAAGAATGAAGGACAGCCGCGAGGAAAAGAGTCCCCGGGCCGGTTTCTGAGAATTATCTTGGGTGTCTGTCATATTATGAACTCCACTTGGACATAACGTCCGCATACCCGGAAATGAGTATCAAGGCAATCAGGAAAGGCAGCATAAACCGGAAATACCAGGAGGTCCAGCCGGGGAGCTTAAGCCCCCTGCCGGTATTAACCTCCCGCCGGAAATTCTGAAAGCCCCAGCCCAGAGCGACGAACAGCGTCAGGAACAGAGCTCCGCAGGGGAGAATATTGGCGCTGACAATAAAGTCTCCCAGATCCAGAAAATTGCTGTCTCCTCCCAGAGGATGAATATCCTTCAGCGCATTAAAGCCCAGAGCCACCGGCACGGCCAGAGCGGCAATGATGGCCATGTTAATTAAAGCTCCCGGAATTCTCCGGATCCCGAAAAGATCCCGGAGCGCCGCCATGTTCCCCTCAAATACCGTGGCCACGGTGGTAAAGGCGGCAGTGAACATAAGGAGGAAAAACAAAGCTCCGGCGATCTGCCCGTGATCCATGAGAGCAAAAACATTGATCATGGTGATAAAGAGGAGGTTCGGACCGCTGTCCGGGGAGATGCCGTAGCTGAAGCATGCCGGAAAAATTATAAGCCCCGCCAGGAATGCTACCGCAAAATCCAGCCCGACAATGAAGAGGCTTTCATTTACCAGAGAGCGCTCCTTAGTGGCATAGCTCCCGAATACCAGCAGGGAGCCCTGTCCCGCGCTCAGAGTAAAGAAGGCCTGAGTGAGCGCCTCGGTAACCACCCTGGCAATGCCGGCCCTCCGGAAATTCTCAAAATCCGGATACAGATAATACTTTACTCCCTCCGGGGCTCCGGGGAGCGTAAGACAGTAGCCCGCCAGAGCCAGCAGCATAAAAAGAAGAAGGAGCATGATGGGCTTGGTGACGGCCTCCAGCCCCTTTTCCACACGGCGCAGGGCGATAGTCCCGGAAAGACCGATAACGGCAAAGGTTCCCGCAAGCATGATGACCGGATTCCCGATAAAGCTCCTGAATATCTCAAGGCTGGCGCCCCGGGGTTCAGCGGACGTCAGCTGAGAAAGCTGACTGAAATCCCCGGCAAGGAAGGCCCAGAGATAATAAAGGAGCCAGCCGGTAAGCACCGTGTAAAAGCCCAGCAAAATATAGGGCCCCAGAATCAGCACATAGCGGGAAAGATGCCACTTGCTTCCAGGAGGCTCCGCGACTTCATAAGCCCGGACTATGGATTTTCGGGTCGCCCGGCCCAGCGCCACCTCCAGCATCACCGCCGGAACCCCCACCAGAATGAGACAGAGGATATACACCGCCACAAATATGCCGCCGCCGTTCTCCCCG
>NZ_JBGVBR010000104.1:0-14352 GCF_045225735.1 Succinimonas sp.
CTTTGAGCTTCAAGAGTCCCTGCAAGCTGGATCTGGATGCTCTCAACATGAGCGCTCATCTTACGGTCTACGGCCGGAAGAAGCAGGAGTAACAGCCGAGTTCCCTGAGTCCGGCGGAAGGGCAATACAGTAAAAGGGGCCGGTGAAAAGCCCCGGAGAAAGCGTCATGTCCGAAGATTTCGGGCGTGGCGCTTTTGTTTTCAGAGAAGCGGGGCGAGACAGGGAGGGGCGGGGACAGGGCGAAACCATGAAGAGAAGGAATGAGAAAAAAATGCGGTGAAAATGGCGGCTGATGAGTGAGGAGCAAAGCCTTTCTTCATAAGCCTTTAGGGATTGTGCAGTGCATAAAGGCTTACTTCTGCGCTTTGGGCTTTATGGGCTGGAATTCAGGTGTTTGGAACAGCGGAAGAAAAAGGCTCATCGTGAAGACGAGCCTTGAGGGAGATTGGGTTAGCAATCGGAGGTGTAAGATTTTATGGTCAGGTCGCCGGATTCTTGGTTCAACCGGTACATCACAGAGCATTTGTCCTTGAGTTCAAGATATTTGCTATATCTTTCACCGGTATTTGTAATCTTTTCAAATTCTTGATTTTTGAAAAAATAATAACCGTACAAGTAGTCATCACCATCATCAGGGACATATGAATAATCATTTTCAATGTCTATATCAGCAACTTTATCCAGTTCGAAGTTGCCCGGGGTATTACTGAGAGGAAGAACATGCCCATAACACACATATACCCAATTATCTTCAATCTTTACCTTATGGTCAAAATCACACGTCTTATCAGCTCCCTGCATTACCGCCTTGGCATAGAACATCTTATCCGCAGATTTCAATGCTGCTTCTACACCCTTGAGAGATGCAGCTCTCGCATCGCTCTGAAGGCTCATGAATTTCGGAGCGGCGGTGGCGGCCAGAATGCCGAGAATTACGATAACGACGACAAGTTCGATAAGGGTGAAACCCCGGGAGGATGTGATTTTCATGATGGGCATTGCCTTAAAAATTAGACATCAAACCCTTCCGAGTATATATATAGGCTTGGACGCAAGTATTATCTGTTAACAATCCCTCTTCTGTCGCAGAACCGTTCCCGCTCCGCTCCGGAAAAACCACTCTGCCGTCAGCATATGAGACGGCACAGTCCAGAAGGCTCGCCAGAGGTTTGCGCTGAACTCCGTTACCCGGGTTTTGCCCCTGAGATTCCTGATGACTTCAGGGCTCCCCGAGGGCGCGTATGCTCTGATTCTTCACAGTATTCTGCAAATTTCCCTGAGGGCAGAATCAGATTGTTTTCAGGACAGTCGTGCTTTGGCAGTGCTTCCCAAACCGAAACAGATGGCCCTATCTGGACGGATAGCAATGCGGGGTGTTTATGAGAATGTTCAAAACAAATCACCGCCCCATGAGGGATTCATTAATCTCAGCGCTTCCGGCATCGAGGTCTTCCGGGACAATGAACTTCCCTTCTGCAACGCCAATGCGTTTTGATGCCGGAGCGGCCCCGCCGTTTAATGCCGGAGTGGTGCGGAGCGGAACAATTTTCACAACAGGCTTTCCGTTCCTTGTTATTTGAACCTCATCCTCTTTTTCACTTTCAACAAGCCTGATCAGCTTTGACAGGCCGGTTTTTGCTTCCCTTGCACTGACTTGCATCATAATCGTCACCTCCGAAATAATCATGAGTCCCCGTGTTCATTGTGACTGTTTTTAACTGAAGAGATTGGTCATGACAAGGGCTGTTTTCAGGAGCGGGGCTGAGATGCTTTTCAGGATCACAAAGCGGGATCATATCTTTATGAAAGTGTTTTCAAAAGTATTTTCCGGCCGTTAAAATGATGGTAAAGCCCGGGCTCTTTTCAGGGTAAGGAGAGGCTTTTCCAGCGGTTTTTCTGTGCGGTTTTGCTGTTTTTTTTCTTTTGGTAACAGGGATTTTTTTCTGTCATGAAGTTGGTTTAGTCAGATGTTTTAGTCAGGCGGTTCAGTCAGGTTCAGTCGGGTAAGGTCAGGTAAGGTCAGGTAAGGAGTGCTCCATGAGATGCTTTGTCATGCAGACAAGTCAGTACGAGAGTGAGGCGAAGAAGTACAATTGCGTCAATTTTTTCAAGAGATTCAAGCGGGATGCGGAAAGCTATATTGACTACTGTCATCCTGCGGAAATGAACTTCAGCTTTGGCAATTATATCAAGAAGCGCCTTTCCAACTTCCGCATCATTCTTGCCTACCGGAACATGACGGTGGAAAACCAGCAGGTGCGCTGCTACGTGGCTCTTAAGGTCTTTACCCGGGGAGCCAAGGACTATGAGGAATTCTATACCGGCAGCACCGCTGACGAAAAGCGCGAAAGTCTGGTGGGAATGCGCCATGCCGACTGGGACGCGTACGAGAAGATCATTGCGGAAAAGCTTAAGGCTCACGATAATCCCGTTGAGCTCCCGGATCTCGATCCTTATGAGAACAATTACATTCAAAGAGGATCCGGCATTACCCATACCATTTTCGACACCAAGATCATCGAATCCAAATACTGGCTTGAAACCACCAGATCGGCCAGCTTCAAGGATCCCATGAAGGTAATTGACGCTCTTCTGGAAATGATTGATGAAGCGCTTTACGCTGACGCCTACGGTTTTATTGAGAAGTCCTTCGGGGAAGCCGGCAAGAAGATTCTCTGTCTGCGACCCGGACCGGATCCTGACGATCCTAAAGCTGATGACTATTATCTCCTCAAGCTGGGCACTGACGAGGACATCAAAGCCTTCAAGGAGGAGCATAAGCTTGGCGGCGCCGCTCCGGACATGACTGAGCTGGAGAACATGAGCGTCCGGGCCTATCCCTATTCCATGCTGGAAGGGGACAAGGATTTCTGGTGGGATATGGAAAAGGATGAGAACAGCAATTTCATCCTGTCCCCGGAGGAACTGGACATCGTTTCCCGGGAAATTCAGTTCCCGCTGTTTTTAACCGGGAGAGCGGGGAGCGGCAAGTCCACCATGCTGCAGTACCTCTTTGCCGAGTATTTCCTGAGATACCTGGAATACCTCAGGGAGCATCCTCCGGTATATATCTCCTACAGCTCCAATCTTATTGAGAATGCCAAAAAGCTGGCGGTGAATCTCTATACCAGAAACCACGCCTATACCAAGAAGCTTAAGGAAATCAAACTGAGCTTTGATGATGACATCAAGCCTCACTTTGACAGTTCGTTCCACGTCTTTCAGCAGCTGGTGAAGCAGTTTATCGAAGACAGCGTTCCGGGAACGGTGCAGAAGAGGTTTACCCCGAACCGTCATGTGACCTATGCCCGGTTCCGGGATCTCTGGCTTAAGAAGTTCAACAAGGATCCCGCCGCGGCAGAAAAGTTCGGTCCTGCCGTAAGCTGGCACGTTATCAGAACCTATATCAAGGGGTGGAATGCCGATGAATACCTCTCGCCGAAGCTTTACGAGAATATCGGCAAGTCCTATAAGAGCGTGTCCGATGAGGTCTTTAAAACCGTCTACGATGTGGTCTGGGAAAAGTGGTACAGCGTTCTTCAGGATGATGAAGGACTGTGGGATGATCAGGATCTGGTGCGTTACTGCCTGGCTCCCGATGATGACAGCTGCGAAACCTGCGTAAAACCGATATTCAGCGCCATCTTCTGCGATGAGTCTCAGGATTTCACCAGAACGGAAATCGAATTTATCCTGCAGATTTCCATCTTCTCCCAGCGCCGGGTTTATGATGAAAAGACCCTCTTCAAGCTTCCCTTTGTCTTTGCCGGCGATGAGTTCCAGACCCTGAACCCCACGGGCTTCAGCTGGAATTCCCTGAGATCCTATTTCACCACCAGACTTATTCGGGTGACCATGTCAAAGAACGTGGGAGCTCCGGATCCCGTGGTGCTCAAGCATAACTACCGCTCTCCCGCCGCCATCACCAAGCTGGCCAACAGACTGCAGCTTCTCCGGCAGACACGGTGCGGCTATGATGAGAAGTTCACCCCGCAGATCCCGTATCACTGTCAGGAAAAGCCCGATCCGGTGCTCTGCCTTTCTCCGGCCAATCCTCTGGTCTGGAAAGAGCTGAGCAAGATGGGCACGGTGCTGATTATCCCCTGCAGCGAGGGCCAGAGTCCGAAGGATTTCATTCAGAACTCGCCCATAAAGGATTTCATCGAGTTCTACGAGGACGGCTCGGCAAAGAGCATCACCATTTACAACCCGGCCCAGGCCAAGGGATTGGAATATCCCCGGGTGGCGATTTACGGCTTTGATCGTCTTAAGGAGCTCCGGATTCACAATCTTCAAAGCTGGTACAGCTCCGACAATCCGGAACCGGATACCGAGTCCCGGGAAATCGAGATGAAGTACTTCCTGAGCAATGCGTACGTTTCCGCTACCAGAGCCAGCAACAAGCTCTTCATTCTCACTGATTTTAATGACGAATCCTTCTGGGCCTTCGCATTTGCCAGCGATGATCCCCTGCTGCAGGATCAGATCACCGAGGTAAACAAGAGGATGATCGCCAAGTCAAAATGGGAATGCGACAATGCGCTCCTGGGCTTTATCGTTAAGGGTGATGTGGACGATATCAGCAAGATTGGCCTCCTTAATCTCGAGGAAATCGCCCGGGGCACCAAGGCCAGAGCCATGGATCTTCTGGATGCCGGACTCATGCGCCAGGCGGCTGCCCGTTACCGGGAACAGAACAATATGCTGGAGGTTACCACCTGCGAGGCCTATGCATTCCGGTATGACCGGGACTTCAGGCAGGCGGCGGAGAATTTCGAGAAGATTCAGGATTATGCCAATGCGCTGGATGATTACTGGAGCATGGACGCTGACAACAAGACGGAGCTTCGCTTTATTGTGGAATCCATCAGCAAGCTCGCCGGGAAGACCTCGGATCTCAGAGTGACCCTGTCCCAGCATGCCATTAAGAAGCGTGTTACTCTCAACGAATTCAAAATGGATCTCAGCAATCTGAAGGAAAAGCTGGCAACCGGAGCTGAGAAGCTTTTGGACAATCTCAATTCCGACATCTGGTCCGCCGTGCTCAATCTGATCCTCAGGAATATTCCCAACACCACCACGGTAAACAAGAACGATCTGGATCCGATCCTCAACATGGCCGAGGAACTGGACAAGAAGTACTACATTGAGGTGAACAAGAACGAGCTCGCTCTTATGGCCTTCAAGGCTGAAGAGTTTGCCAGAGCCGTGGCGATCTGGGAGAAGCTGAAGTCCCGGCCGAAGGAATTTTATCAGGCGCAGTGCCGTCTTCTGCCATACCCCGCCAATCTGGCCTATCGGGAACAGACGGAGGATCCTTCATGGATGGAGCATGTGGTGGAGGATTTCCGCTCCGACAGAAACGCCGTTCTTGAGCCCTATCAGCGCAAGATTGTGGCCCGGTCATTTGTGGCCAAGGGCGCCAAGGAGGAGATCCCGGACAATCTGATGTATCTCTGGACGAATGCTCTGGATCTCCGGGAAGCCAAGGAGTACGGCAATCTGGCTCGGCAGAACGGCTTCAGATATGCCGAGGACTGCATTGAAGCCCTGTTTATTTACCGCTGGGGCGACGTTGCGAACACCAAGCTCTCCCATGACAAGTACATTTCCACGGATCTCAATCTTTTGATGGAGACGCTGACGAGGATCCGGGAAATCCGGACACCGGCTTTTCTGGAGACCGTAAACAAACTGCTGCGTCTCCGGGGAGACGGGGATTTTCAGGAACAGAACCGGAGAAGCGTCAGGGATTTTCATCTCTTTTTGGACAAGAAATTCAGTGACATTAAATCCTCAAAATGGAACTGGCTCTTCATGTATGAGATGGGCGTCCTTATGGAAAAACGCGCCTACCACGTGGATGCGCAGAAATACTATGAATGGGCTGAGAATCAGACTCTTGACGTGGATCTGACCCGGGAGCTGGAAACCCGCTGGATTATCTGCAGGATAAAGCAGGCGAAGACCCACGAAGACGATCTGGAAAAATATAACAATACCATCGGTCCGGCTCTTGATAAGATCCGGGATCTCGGCCTCACTGACGTCATTAATCCCAATGACGATCATTTCCCGGATTTTAAATTCGGGAGATGGGCCGATATTTACAAGGAGGTGATGTCCCTGCCTTCGGACAAGCAGAAGCCCGCCCGGCCGAAACCCGCGGATATGCTGAAAACCGGTGACAAAAACAAGGATAAAACCGAGGATAAAGCCGAGGATAAAGCAGAGGGCAAAGCTGAAGATAAAGCCGGTGACACCAGCGAGACCCTTCAGACTGATGCCGCCAAGCCGAGGGACAGGGGGGGGAGAGAGCCCCTCAGAAGACACCGCGGCCCCTGGAATCAGCCAAACCAGCCGGACCGGAAGGATTCCCGCGGCCCCGTCAGAAAACCCATGTTCCGGAATCCGAACAAGGATGACGGTGTTGAGAACGTGGGGATTTTGCCGGAAGGCATGCTGAGCGGCAATCGCGTGCCTGATGAAGCGCTGAAGGTTGACATCAATGTGCCGCTTCCCGCCGCTTCCGAAAGCGCCGGCAAAGAGAAGAAAGCCGGAAACGTGTTCACTGACTATACCCTTCACGACTACCGGTTTAAGTTCAATCCCGGCAAGGATGAGCTTTCCATAAAGCTTGAGAACGATGAGGAGGATCTGTTCGTGAAGATCAAGCAGGGCAAATTCCCGAAGGACGGGGACTTTGCGCTAAAGGAAGACGGGCGGATCATTAAAACCGAGGACGAGTCTCCCACGCCGTTTAAATACGCCAGGGATGAACGGGGCATCACCATCACCGATATGGAGAACGGGATGACCTTTAAGTTCCCGCGGAGTTAGGGAAAACCGAAGACGTTCGGGGAAGCCCCCTCTGAAAACCGGATACAGGGCCGCGGATAAAACCGCGGTTCTGTTTTTCCGGAATGAACAGGGAGACGGGCTGTTTGTTAATGGCCGGGAGCAGGCCAGGGATGATCAGCTATGTTTGATTCCCTTTGACCAGCTGAATGCCGGAGCTGATTCTGCTGCCCGGGCGCCTGATGATTCGCTGTCAGCCTTTGGCGTAACCGGTTCCCTGCCGTTGTCGCTGTCAGTGCTGACATCTGCCAGAGCTGACAGGTTTTTGCTTTGGAAATTCAGAATGTCTCTTATTTCGTTAATGCTCTGAAGGCCTTTCTCAAGATCCTTTTTGATTTTGGATATCTCGGAAGACTGCTGCATATCCAGGCGCTGATCGCGTTTGCCGGTTCTGTCGTGAATGTCTTCCAGCAGTGATACGACATAGCCGATCAGCATTATTGTAAAGACACCGCTTATGAAAACACAGACTCCCCAAAAGAACCCGGCATAGTGCATGGCCATAATGGCCTGATAGACAGTGACCAGACACGAGCCAACTATGAAAATTACAAAGCATACTCTGCCAGCGCTGATAAAGAAATCTCTCATAACTATTCTCTTGTAATCAGTGAAATGCTTAAAGTGAAACTCCGGAGCCTTAAACCCCGAAATGAGGCCGCATGATACTGTGACAATCCTGCAAATGCAATAAAATTTTGTGAATAAAATCACACAATTTTTCTATTGGAAACGGCTAAACTCGGCTGAGCCCGCCAAACCACGGCAACCGACAAACCTGCTGCCATGCACCCTGTCACCGCCGGATCCTCAGGTTTACCCCGGATCTTCTTATCTCCTTTCCCTCCTGAAAATGAAAAACCCCGGCAGTTTCCGGCCGGGGCTTCGGGGAGTGGGGATGTCAGTTACTGTTTGTCTTCAAGAAGAAATCTGTAAGCGATACCGCCCAGCATGCCGCCGATAACGGGGAATACAATGAAGAACCATACCTGGGAAAGAGCCCAGCCGTCAGCAAAGAGGGCAACGGCGATACTGCGGGCCGGATTCACGGAGGTGTTGGTCACCGGAATGGAGATTAGGTGAATCAGAGTAAGTCCGAGACCGATGGCGATAGGAGCAAAGCCGGCCGGAGCTCTCTTGTCAGTGCTGCCGTGAATGATGAACAGGAACAAAGCAGTGAGAACTACCTCGGTAACGGCGCAGGCCAGGAAGCTGTAGCCCTCGGGAGAGTGCTCGCCGTAGCCGTTGGAAGCGAAGCCGCCGGGTACCTGACCGGTCTTGCCGGTGAAGATAAGGTAAAGAAGAGCTGCTGCGATGATGCCGCCAACTAACTGGGACACAATGTACGGCACAAGCTCCTTGCCGGAAAAACGGCCGCCGGCCCAGAGACCCAGAGATACTGCCGGGTTGAAGTGTCCGCCGCTGATGTGTCCTACGGCATAGGCCATGGTAAGAACGGTAAGACCGAAGGCCAGGGATACGCCCACATAGCCCACGCCGACATTCTGGAGACCGCAGGCAAAAAGAGCAGTGCCGCAGCCGCCGAATACCAGCCAGAAGGTGCCGAAAATTTCAGCAAAACATTTTTTTAACATTGTTATCTAGTCCTGATTAAACTGGAGATGCGTTCTCCACTCCCGCCCGCGGATTTTAATGCAAAACGGAAAAGATTGCCACAGGGCAATAGCGCGGAGACGGGGGAGCGCGAAGACCGGGGAAAAAGGAGAACAATTTTTCAAAAATATTCTTGAAAAATGTGATCTGGGTTGTATAATTCCAAAACTTTTTAAGTTTATCCGACTTTCGTACCCGGCTTACGCCCTTTGTTTGCCGGGTTCTTTTAGCGGATTCGTTATTTATACAATTCCAGCCCCGGCAGATCATATGAGCACCATAAGCACCAGGAGACGCATAGTCACCTTTAAAAATTCCCTGTTCCATTTCGGCAGTGCCGTCAGGGATTCCATGATTGCGGAAAAGTATACCCGCGCCAGGTTCTTCAAGGATCTTCTGGCTGGAATTACCGTTGGCATCATTGCCATTCCTCTTTCTATGGCTCTGGCCATCGCCACGGGGGTGAATCCGGAGTACGGCCTTTACACCGCTCTTGTGGCCGGCGTGGTGATTGCGCTCACCGGAGGATCCCGCTACAGCATCTCCGGGCCCACCGCCGCCTTTGTGGTGATTCTTTATCCGGTAACCCAGACCTACGGCATGGCGGGACTCTGCATGGCCAGCATGCTGGCGGGGTGCTTCCTTCTTATTATGTCCGCAGGACGGCTGGGCCGGCTGATTCAGTTTATCCCCATTGAGGTGACCTTAGGCTTTACCATGGGTATCGGCATCGTCATTGCCGTGCTTCAGGTCAAGGATTTCCTGGGCCTTAACATCGTGATGCCGGAATCCTTTGTGGACAAGCTCTTTGCCCTGGCCGCCAATATCGGCGAAATCAACTGGGGCGATGCCGCGGTAGGAGCGGTAACCCTGCTTACCCTCATCGTCTGGAGCAAGCTCAAAATCCGTTTCCCGGGCCATCTCCCGGCAGTGCTTCTGGGCGCTCTCACCGCCTGGCTCCTGACCTCCTATGCCGGCATGGAAATCGCCACCATCGGGAGCCGCTTTCATTACCTGAACCCGGACGGCACTCAGGGGAACGGCATTCCTCCCTTCCTGCCGGAATTCGTGCTCCCGTGGAATCTTCCCGGCCCCGACGGCAAGCCGCTGGTTTTTGATTTCGCCACCATTCAGGCCCTTATTGTGGCGGCGTTTTCCATGGCGGTGCTGGGAGCCATCGAATCCCTGCTCTGCGCCGTGGTGCTGGACGGCATGACCGGCACCCGGCATCACTCCAACGGGGAGCTCTTCGGTCAGGGCGTGGGCAATGTGCTGGCTCCGTTCCTTGGGGGCATTACCTCCACCGCCGCCATTGCGAGATCCGCTGCTAACGTCAAGGCCGGCGGCACCTCTCCGGTGGCCTCGGTGGTGCATTCCCTGCTGGTGCTGGTTTCCATTCTGTTTCTGGCGCCGCTCTTGAGCGAGCTGCCCCTTTCGGCCATGGCCGCGCTCCTCCTTCTGGTGGCCTACAACATGAGCGAGTGGCGCAAGGTGGTTAATCTTTTCCGGACGGCCCAGCGCTCCGATGTGCTCATCATGATCTGCTGCATCTTCTGTACGGTGGTGTTTGACATGGTGGTGGCTATCAGCTTCGGCATTATCATGGCCTCGGTGATCTTCATGAGAGACATGGCCCGCATGACCAAGGTGCACGATCTTTCCCTCCATCATCACATCGCTGAAAGAGCGGGCTCCGAGTACGAGGTGCTGGGGATCTCCGGCCCGCTGTTCTTCGCCTCCGCCGAAAGAACCTTCCGGAAGATCCGGCATGACTGTCTGAACCGGCAGAAGCTGATTCTGGACTTTACCGCCATGAACATGCTGGATGCGGGGGGCGATCACTGCCTGGAGCAGTTCTGCGGCGATATGAAGAAGCAGGGCGTGTCCCTCATTATCTGCGGGGTGCAGTACCAGCCCATGCGCTGCATGGTGAAGTCCTCCTTTGCCGCCAAGCATCCCGAGGTGCGCTTTACCTCCACCCTGGACGAAGCTCTGGAGCTGGCTCAGGCCTCCCGGAATCAGGAGGAGCAGGCCCGGGCGCTTCCGGAACAGGATCCTGAGGGGGCCGGCGCCTAGACAGGGGCAAGACCGGGGTTTCCGCCCCGGTGTATGGATGCTCCCGAAAAGTGTATAATAGCTGTGCAAATATTGTCCGGTTTTTGCCTCATCGGCACGGCCGGATGCGGCGTTTTCCCGGTTTCCGTGCGGTTTCCGCTGTGCCGCCGCTCCGGAGTCCCGGACTTCATTTAACCTGTGAATAATTTTTTACCATGCAGAAATTTAAAATTACCGGCGGCAACGCCCTTATCGGCGATGTAGTCATTTCCGGCGCCAAAAACGCCGCTTTGCCCATTATTCTGGCCACCACCCTTACCGATGAGAAGGTGGTGCTTCATAATGTTCCCAGTCTCCGGGATACCGCCACCGCCTTTAAGCTTCTGGAAATTCAGGGCAAGAAGGTGGTAAAGCTGGACGAGTCATCCTATGAAATCACCGGGAAGGTCAGTAACTACATTGCTCCCTATGAGCTGGTGAAGACCATGAGAGCCTCCATTCTGGCTCTGGGCCCCCTGACCGCCAAGATGAACTCCGCGGACGTGTCCCTCCCCGGGGGCTGCGCCATCGGGGATCGCCCGGTAAATCTGCATATTCAGGGGCTCCAGAAGATGGGGGCCGATATCCGCATCGAAGGGGGCTACATCAAATCCCGGGTTAACAGCCGCCTGGTGGGAGCGAACTTCTATTTTGACGTGGTTTCCGTTACCGGCACCGAAAACCTGATGTCCGCCGCCGCGCTGGCTTATGGCGAGACCGTGCTCCAGAACGCCGCCATGGAGCCCGAGGTGGTGGATCTGGCCTGTTTTCTGAGAACTCTGGGCGCGGACATCTCCGGGGAAGGCACCTCGGAAATCACCATCCGGGGCGTTGCCGCTCTTCACGGCGGGGAGTACTCCGTGGAACCGGATCGCATCGAGACCGGCACCTTCCTGGTGGCCGCCGCGGTAACCCACGGCTGCGTGACCTGCCATAACACCGATCCCCGTCTTCTCGAGGCCGTGCTGGCCAAGCTCAGAGAAGCCGGAGCCCTTATCGAAACCGGCCCGGACTGGATCCGGCTGGACATGAGAGGGCGGGAGCTCAAGCCCGTCAATATCACCACGGCGCCTTACCCGGCCTTCCCCACGGACATGCAGGCCCAGTTCACCACCCTGAACTCTCTGGCCCGGGGCACAGGCATTGTCACCGAGAACATTTTTGAGAATCGCTTCATGCATGTGCCGGAGCTGAACCGCATGGGAGCCAATATCGAAATTCAGGGCCGCAGCGCCATCTGCCGCGACTGCAACGGTCTTTCGGGAGCTCAGGTCATGGCCACGGATCTCCGGGCCAGCGCCTCCCTTGTTATCGCCGGACTGGTGGCCAAGGGAGAGACCATCGTGGACCGCATTTACCACATGGACCGCGGCTACGAGCATATTGAAAAGAAGTTCCGCGGTCTCGGCGGCATCATCGAGAGAATTAATGGCTAGTCCGGAAAGCAGCCCCGGCTTCTTTTTCTTCGTTTAGCGCAGCATGATTCCGGAGGCGGAGAGAGTCCGTCTCCGGCTTTCGCAAGAGAGGTGTTTCAAGTGTCCTTCAGTCTTAAGCCCTATAATACCTTCGGTCTTGACGTCAAGGCCCGGGACGGCATGGTGGTGCGGGATTTTGCCATGTTTCCGGCCGCCTTTGACAAGATCAGAAAAAGCAGCGCCGGCTTTATTGTGCTGGGGCACGGTTCGGATGTGCTGTTCAAGGGAGACTATGACGGCGCGGTTATTGTGAACCGTCTGATGGGGGTGGAGTTCAGCGAGGATGCCAACACCCATTACGTCAAGGCTCAGGCCGGGGAGACCTTTCATGACCTGGTGGCTCTGACCATGAAGAAAGGGATCTACGGCCTGGAAAACCTCGCCCTGATCCCCGGCACCGTGGGCGGAGCTCCGGTGCAGAACATCGGCGCCTACGGGGTGTCCCTGTCAGACTTCTGCCGCTATGTGGAGGTGCTGGATCTGGTCACCGGGAAGGTAGATCGCATTATGGGCCGGGACTGCGGCTTCGGCTATCGCGATTCCATCTTCCGCATTCCGGAAAACCAGGCCCGCTACATTATCACGGCGGTGGAGCTGGCCATTCCCAAGGACTGGAAGCCCGAAACCTCCTACGCCGCTCTCCGGAGCCGGAATCTGGAATCCCCCAAAGAGATCTTCGACTTTGTCTGCAGCATGAGAAAAATCAAGCTTCCGGATCCCCGGGTGCTGGGCAATGCCGGAAGCTTCTTCCGGAATCCCGTGGTGTCCCGGGAGACTCTGGCCGTCATTCAGAAGTCCTTTGACAACGTGCCCCACTATCCCGCCGAGGGGGATCCCGATATGGTGAAGCTGGCTGCCGGCTGGCTTATCGATCAGGCGGGCTGCCGGGGTATTAACCTGGGCACTGCCGGCACCTACGAGAATCAGGCTCTGGTGCTGGTGAACTACGGCGGCGCCACCCCGGAGGATATCGTGAACGCCGCCAGACACGTGCAGGGCCGGGTGGAGGATGCCTTCGGCGTGCGGCTGGATCCCGAGGTGCGCATTTACGGAGAAAAGGGCGAATGCCAGTTGTAAAGAAGCCCGAGCAGGAGTTTTCCGGACACGAGAACCGTTTTCTGGAAATTCTCTCGGACGGGGTTTTTCATAGCGGGCAGGATCTCGCGGATGATATGGGACTGAGCCGCTCTGCCATCTCGAAAATCGCCATGCGGATCAACGACTGCGGGCTTCCGGTGTTTGCGGTGAAGCGCCGGGGCTATGCTCTGGATTATGTTCCGGACCGGATCACTCCGGAAAAGACTCTGGCCTTCCTGTCCGATATCCGGGTGCCCTGGTTCCGCTCCTATGACGTGGTGGATTCCACCAATCTCAGCGCCCTCCGCCATCCGGAGCTTCCGGACTACGCCCTGATAGCGGCGGAATATCAGCCGGCCGGCCGGGGCCGGGTGGGCCGGCAGTACTTCAATCTTTATGCCAATCAGGTGATGTTCACCCTGACGGTAAGGTTTCGGGAGCTTGCCGCGCTCCAGGGGCTCAGCGCGGCGGCCGGAGTGGCCGTGGCCCGGGCGCTCCGGGGCCTGGGCTTCCGGGATATCGGCATTAAGTGGCCCAATGACGTGTACCTTGGCGGCCGCAAGCTCTGCGGCATCCTTATTGAAAGCGCGCCCCGCTATGACGGGGTTCTGGCCGTTATCGGCATCGGGGTCAACGCGCGGAAGAACTTTCTGGAGCGCATGGCCGAGCAGGGGCTTCTGGATCAGGAAATTACCGCTCTTGAGCTCTCCCCGGACGCCACCCCGGACAACCTTTCCCGGAACCGGATCCTGGCCGCGCTGTACCGGGAGCTTTGCCAGGCGGTACTTCTTTTTAAAACCGAAGGTCTGGCCTCCGTCCGGGAGGATTATGACGCCTTTGATATCTTCCGGGGCCGGGAGGTGGTGCTCCGGAACAGCTCCTGCGAGCTTACGGGGATCTGTCAGGGAATTTCCTCCGGCGGGGCTTTGCTTCTGAAAACCCCTGAAGGGATCCGCCAGATCAATGCGGGGGACATGTCCCTGAGACCCCTCCGGACTGCCGATCCGGAGACAGCCATGAAGAGCGAGGCAGACAGCGCGCCGTGACAGATTTTGCCGAACAGCTTACGGGAATGCAGGGGAGACAGCGTTCTCCCGGCGATACCGACTCTGATTTCAGCTGGAATCCGGAGGTGCAGTCCTATGTCAACATCCGGGTGCGCCGGGAGGATGTGGCCGAGCTCCGGCGCAGTCTGGAGGGGCCCATGAGAAAGGTGCCCCGGGATCTCTTTAAG
>NZ_JBGVBR010000105.1:0-3346 GCF_045225735.1 Succinimonas sp.
TCTGGTTAACAGAGTTTCTCAGGCCTTCAGGGAAGCTGGCAAAAAGGGCTTTGCGGAAAAGGTCAGAAACGTCAATAAGATTATTGCCTGGCTCTGGGGGGTGGTGATTCTCTGGGTGCTTTTGCTGGTGTTCGGATTTGGCAGCCTGGTGGCCTTTATTGTCAGCATTGGCGGCAATCCCGGCGAGGAAGCGCAGCTTACGCTGTCCTTGGGGGAGATGGCATTCCGGTTTGCGCTTTCCCTTTGCGCTCTGGCATTCGGCCTGCTGAATCTCCTTATCGTCATCAGATTCTTTAAGTGCTGCTCCCTGATAATCGAGCAAATCGCAAAACTGCGTCATATCCTGAAGCAGCGCGGTTACCCCGTCTGATTTATTCCCGTATTGCTTTATTCCTGTCCGATTTTATCCCCGTCCGCAGGACTGTCCCGGAGCTCCGGCGGGGCGGGCGGGGTTATTACCGCTTATGCCGGACAGCCGGAATGCGTGACCGGATCCCCTAAAATGCCCATTTAAAATGCGGTCTCCGGCCTCTGATGCAATATAATTACACTCATGAAAATATTCCCGGCCGGGCGCTTTGCGGCCCCCCCGGGAGACTCTCCGGCAAAGCGGCATAAATTTTGCTGCAGGTTTGGCTATAGCGCCAATATATTGACCATGAAATCGGATTCATTGAAGACAGCATGCGGAAAACAGAAAGAATTATGAAGTCAGCAGTTTATCTTTCTCTTCTGGCAGTCAGCGCGGCTCTGGCCCTGGAAGGCTGCGACAGCAATGCCTCGCTGTGCCAGTCCCGCTATCAGGCCGGGAATTACGGCGATGCCCTTAAGTACTGCGGAAAGGATCATAAAAACCCGGCATCCCGTTATATCGAAGCTCTGATCCATATGGATAAGATGATTCCGGACTCCAGTCAGGAGAAGGGCCTGAAGCTCATGAAGGAGCTGGCTGCCGCCGGAGATCATCAGGCTCTCGCCAAGCTTGCGCGTTCCTATGCCGCAGGATCCTCCGGGGTGCCGCAGAACGAGGATCTGGCTCTTGATTATTACCGGCAGGATCTGGCGCATAAGGATCCCGCCGTCATGCTGGAGTTTTCTGCTCTGGCTCTCGCTAAAAACCGGCCGGAGGAGGCTCTTCCGGTGCTGGAGGAGCTCCTCCGGGGCGGCAATATGACAGCCCGGCAGCAGCTGGCCATGTATCTGGTGTCGAAGAAGGATCCCACGGAAAAGGACTACCGCCGGGCCATTGAGCTTCTGAAGCCGGCGGCGGAGGGCGGCGATGCCGATGCGGCCCATGCTCTGGGCATGATCTACCGCTTTCAGGACGCCGTCCGGGATCCGGCCCTGGCGGAAAAGTATTTCACCATGGCGGCCGAGAAGGGCAATCAGCTGGCGGCGGACATGATGCTCACCATCTCCCGGGAGCAGTATCAGGATAACAACACCCCCGAAACCCGGCAGAAGTTCCGGAAGTGGATCCGCGTCAATGCCGAACACGGCGCCCACAATGCCGAGAACCTCATGGGGCTGGACTACCTCACCGGCTTTATCGGCAGTGATATCGCCATCGACGAGGAAGAAGGGCTGAAGTGGCTTATCCGCTCCGTGGACGGAGAGAACCGAAACGGCATGTATTACCTGGCCAAGTACTATCTTCACCGCTACCACACCCCGGAGTATTTCCGGAAGGCGGCCATTCTCCTCCGGGAAGCGGCTCTTAAGGGCCAGATCGACGCGGCCCGGGATCTGGGGGAATACCTGGTGCAGGGACGCATCAGCTTTTCCGGCAGCGAGGAGGAATCCCGGGAGACCCGGGAGGAAAACCGCCGGCTGGGCTACGATTATCTTGACCGGGCTTCCCGGGCCGGAGACTACAAGGCCTCGGAACGTCTGGGGGCTCTTCTCATCAGCGGGAAGTACGGTCAGAGCGATCCCGAGAGAGGGGTGAAGATTCTGGAAAAGGCCACCTGGCAGGGCTCCCGGGTAGCTCCCTGTCTCCTCTACGAGGTGTACCGGGACGGCATGGGCTCCATTCAGAAGAACAGCAAAAAAGCAGTAGCCTATCTCTATACGGCGGTGGGGAGCGGCAACAACCGCTATAACCTGAAGGACGAGCTGGCCGTCCGCTGCTTCAGCGAGGCCGCCATCTATCTGGCCACCCTGAAGGAAACCGGCAAAATGGGCGTTTCCCGGGATGAGGATGCCGCCCTGAGTCTTCTTAATGACGCCTGCCGGGTGAACGAGAACCGGGCCTGCTACCGCCTGGGCGAGCACTATCTCAATGCCCCGGAGCCGGATTATTCCCGGGCGTACGGCTATTTTGCGAAAGCGGCCGCCCGGGGCATGCCCGAGGCGTTTAACACTCTGGGCAACATGTCCTACGAGGGCAAAATCCCCCAGGAGGACGGCGGAAATAAGTCCAACGTGCAGGCAGCCATGAGGTTTTATGCCCGGGCCGCCGCCAAAAAGTACTACCGGGCCATGGAGAACATGGCCAGACTCTACGAGGACGGCGGCATGTTCCGGGAGGCTTATCAGTGGTATGCCGCGGCCGAGACCTGCGGTTCCTCATCCCGGAAGGGGGAGAGTCTTCTGGCAAAGCTGTCCCCGGAGGAACGAAGCATTGCGAAGCAGGAGCTCGGGGAATTTCTGAAGGCCCGCGGCTGCACCGGGGAGGAACCGGAGCCGGAGACTGTCAGCATGGTATCCCGCACGGCGGATGCGGCCCCGGGATCCGAGATGCGGCTCTACGACAGCAAAAAGGGGCGGCAGTAAAAATTATTCAGGTTCCGGGCGGAAGCCGGGGACAGACGGAATTTCACGGTGATCGCACCATCTCTCAGAGGTAATTAACATGAAGCTTGGCACATCTTTTGTCTGCGGCTCATTGGCTGCTTTATCGGTTTTCGGAATGAGCGCGGCCGCGGATCCGGGGGCGGGGGATCAGACGTTTGCTATGGGCGGAACGGATTTTCAGGTATGGACCGGCTACAGCTTCGCTCCCGCAGCGGCCGGATCCGAGCTTCCTGACGGCGCTCTGGGCTTCTGGGGCAATGGCAGCGTGGCCTATCAGGCGGATAATCCTGCTCCGGAGCCCGCCGGCGGCATTGCCTTTGTCCGGGCCGAAAAGAGCGTCTTCGGCGGCGTCCTTAAAAATGTCATCTATGTGAGATGCCGTACCCAGGAAAGCTGTCTCCCCGCCGGGCTTCAGGATCGCGCCGAGAGAATGTCCCGGAAGGGCTACCGCATCACCGTGGCTGATTTTGCCACATGGCAGGAGACTGCCAGAATGCTGAGCTCCGCCCCCGGCATCAAGGAGTGGAGCCCCGACATTGATTACAATGTC
>NZ_JBGVBR010000106.1:0-3028 GCF_045225735.1 Succinimonas sp.
AAACCCCGTTCATTGCTTTTGCTTTGTTCGGGGTTTTTTATTGTCCTCACAACACACCCCAGACCGATCAAAAACTCCCCTGCCCCGTTCCCCATCCCTCAGACCATCCCGGCCCCCGAAAGAAACTTTCACAAAAACCTGGCAAAACCGCTCTCCGTAAAGTTTCCGGGAAACCCGGAACAATTTTGACCGCCAAAACCCGCAATGTGACGAAAATCACACTCCCTATATATAGATCTATTAATACATTTAAGGATCGAATCTCTCACCCGGGGTTTGTCCGGAAGCGAATCATCAGATCTCAGAACCGTAATGGTGAGAACCGAATGCCGCATCTGGATAAAAAATTTCGCAGCGCTGTGACCGATCAAAGAAAAAACTATACGCAGAAGAAAGTGATTCACTTTTGATCCCCCGCCGTGCTAGACTAAAAGGGATTGTCCCTTTTGGGACAGTCCCGCCATGAGGCGGATGATGCATTCTTTTATGCTGTTTTTATCTGTTTAAGAGACAACCGACATGCTTTTTTTCACTGACAGAACTCACTATCTGGCAGCCCTGCGTGTATATGCCAATAACGGCTTTGACTACAGCTGGCGCCTTGAATTCCCCCTTCTTCCCGAATCCCAGGACTTTATCGAGGAGCTTTTCTCTGATTTCGGTTCCCCTGTCCTGGAAGCCGTCGAACACAAAAAATCCGGCAATCGTCTGACGATCCCCGATTCCGCCCAGTATTTCGCCGCTGCCTACGCCGATCCCGACTGGCGCCGGATCAGCGCCGTGGTGTTTTCCCGGAAGCCCCTGCCGGATCGGGAACACTGCCGCTGCCAGAAGAACATCCGCGGGGCGACCCAGATCTGCCATCTGGGCATGGTCTCCGAGGAAATTCTCACCAAAACCCTGGCCGGGAAAAGAGAAACCCGGAAATTCACCAGATTTGTCTGGAAGGATTACAGCGCCATGGCTTTGGCACATTCCCTGATCCGGGCCGTAAACACCAAAAACATGGAAGCCTTTGATATCCTGTTCCGCCTGACGGAGCTTTTGGGGTACGACGAATCAAGATTCCCCCGGATCTTCGCCGCCCGGCTTACGGAAGTCTGGCAGCACGTTCTCCGCCGGAATCCTCCCTGCCCCTTCCGCTTTGCCGCTGCCGCCCCCGATTTCCGGGAATGCATAAGATCCGTTGCGACTCCGGAGGATTTTCAGGAAGAACTGAAGGCCAAAAGGGAGCAGTGGCTCACCGAACGGCCGATCCTGCAAAAGTTCTTTGCCGAAAACCCCGCTGATTCCTATGAATGCGATGAAAAATCCCTGACCCTCGGCATCGGCCGGCTTAACGGAAAGTTCCGGGATGCCTACAATTCCCTGGCGAACATACTCACCAGAGAACCCGAGGGGCTTCCGGATCTGGAAAGGTTCATTGCCCTGATAAGGGAGGGCAAGGAGATCGTCCCGGGAGCCGGGGATCAGGACGGGGACATGAGCCCTGCCGGTAACGATGCTGAAAACGCCGGAGGCAGCAATGATTAAGATAGCGGACTATGACGAATTCCTTACGGCCGTCAAAACCTACATTGAGATAGATTTCAAGTATTGCGGCACCGGTTCCCTTCCCGGAACTCTGGAGAGCATCGAGCGGCTGGAAAAAATCTTCGCAAATTGCTCTACCCCCATGCCCTGTTTCCGGAAAACCCGTCCCTACAACACGCAGGAAACGGCGGTTTTTATTCCCCGGCAGGCCATGACGGCCGCCCTCTGCTCGGTCAATCCCATAACCTCCCGGCTGGATTACATTTACCTCACCAAGGAAAAGAAGGACTGCGATCTGGTTGCCGGCTCCGGCCTGAAATTCCAGAGCTGCCGAAAAGGGATCCAGGCTAAGTGCCGTTTTCCGTTTTTCAGCTTCAGGGCATGGAAGGTGATGATCGAGCTTCCGGACATGAACTACACCCACCGGGTAGACTGGGATTTCTTCGTTGACGACGAGTTCTTGAGCATCATCTGCCAGCTTGCCATTGCCGCCATTGAACAGAAAAATTACCGGATCGTTCCGGTTCTGATGTCATATATCCGGAGACTCCCGGCCCTGGGAGATGCCGCAAGGATCCCGGAGTACCTGGAACCTCTGAGAAACTTCCGCCGTCTGGATCAGAAGACCCTTTACTATATTTACTACAAAAAGACCAAGCCCCGCTTCGGAGCGATCACTCTCTGCGAAAGCCAGGATCTTCTGAAAAGATCCATCTCCTCGGAGACCCGCCGCGCCAGATACGATGATGACATGAGATCATTCCTGGAGAAAAACCCTCCCGAAGCGGTCAGGGAGATCGCGGAAAAGTCCGGGATCGTCTTCCCCGAGGATCCGTTTAACTCCGACGGGCATTACCAGTCTTATTTCAATCGGGTGAAAAAGGCTCTCCTGAACGAATTCCGGTACAAGGAACCGGATGACGATTCCGAGGATGCCGCCGGCCCGGAAGGAGACAGCTGGGAACAGGATGAACAGAAAGCCCCGGATACCGCTGATGCGGCCCTGGCAGGCCCGGAAAGCACGGAGCCGCCCTTCTGAGGGGTGGTTTTCAAGCCAGAGGAGAGGAGGCCGGGGTGATATAGCCGGGGCCGGGGATTTTTCGGGCTGGCCGGGACGGGAGAAGATGACAGTTATGGCTTGCGAGCCTGCCAGACCCGCCGCCCTCCGGGAAAGCCGGATCGGCCCTCTCCGCCTTATTCATGAAACCGGCCCTGTTTCGGGAGAAAATGCCCGGGGATGGTTCCGGCCGGAGGGAATTTCGGGGCAGGATGACCTAAGATGATATATCATGTTGGGTCAGAACGGCTCTTTTTTCCCTGGAATGACCCAATATGCTATATCATCTTGGGTCAGGGCGGGAGATCTCCGGCTCCGCCCCGGCGGGCAGGAAAAGAATGCAGAGGAATAATTAAGGAAACTTTTGATGCTTGATTACATTATCGAACGCACCAATGAATTTCTTGCCGGTTTTTCAAAGGCCGTCCGCAAGAAAAA
>NZ_JBGVBR010000107.1:0-27008 GCF_045225735.1 Succinimonas sp.
GCATCCTTGGTAGCCTGACGCTGCTGGTCGTTGAAGTAGGCCGGAACGGTGATTACGGCTTCGGTTACCTTCTCGCCGAGAATGTCCTCTGCGGTCTTCTTCATTTTCTTCAGCACTTCAGCGGAAACCTGAGGAGGGGCCATCTTCTTGCCGTCCTTCAGAGCAACCCAGGCATCGCCGTTATCAGCTCTTACAATCTTATAAGGCATTACGGAAACGTCTCTCTGCACTTCAGCATCATCGAAACGACGGCCGATGAGACGCTTAACCGCATAAAGAGTATTTTCAGGATTGGTTACCGCCTGCCGCTTGGCAACGTCGCCCACCAGAATCTCGCCCTTGTCGGTATAGCCGATGGTGGAAGGAGTGGTGCGCTTTCCTTCGGCATTCTCAAGAACTCTCTGCTGACCGTTTTCCAGTACTGCAACGCATGAATTGGTAGTACCCAGGTCAATACCGATAATCTTACCCATAGTATGTATTTCTCCAGTTATCAAATCTTTGCGACAGGCTTTAATTATTTGCTGTTCCTGTCCCGTTCTGACCTTAACATGGTGCTTAGTTGCATCTTTTCAAGGGGGGAGGCAAAAATTTTTCATTTTCCCGCCCGGAAAAGATTTCCGGACGCATCAGATGCCGGAGCGGGCCTCAGATGTCCCGCGGGTTCTGTTCCGGCGCCGGTTTCCGCTCCCGGTCATCGGCGCTGTCATCTTCATCGTCATCTTCATCGTCATCTTCATCGTCTTCTTCGCTGTCTTCTTCATCTTCCTCCGGAACGCTTTCCGGCTTAGTTCCGGAAATGCCCTTGTAGCAGTAAAGATCCCGCATCTTAACCGTTATCATAAGAGCGCCCAGAGCCGCCAGCAGAAAAGCACCGGCCACTATAAGCCCGCTCCCCAGAAGGAGAGCCGCCATCAGGACTGCCACCGCAGCCATAAACAGCATTACGAAGATCCGGAGCTGTTTCTCGGCCCCGGATTTGTCACCAGCCATGCATAACCTCCCGCAGCAAAAAAAAATCCCCGCTGACGCAAAGCCACCGGGGACGCTCATACTGAAAAACGGACGCTTTTCTGTCCGCCTTAATCAGGCTTCGGTATTCACCGAGCCCCCGTTACCGGCGGAAACCACCACCTGGGCAGCCCTGATGGTTCTGCCGTTCAGGGAATATCCGGTGCGGAAGGTTTCAATAACATGGTTTGCCGGGATGGCCGGGTTCGGCACAAAGGTCATGGCCTCGTGAAGCTCCGGATCAAACTCATCGCCGTTACCAGGCCGGATAGCCTTGAGTCCGTTATTCTCCATAGCCTTGAGGAGCACGGTCATGGTGCTCTTTACGCCCTCTACAACCTGAGAGATCATTTCCGGGTTGTCCGGAGTGATCTTGCCGGAATATTCCACCGCCTTTTCCATGGCCTCCAAGGGCGGCACCAGATCCTGAGCAAATCCGGTGATGGCATAATCCTTGGCCTTCTTCATATCCTGATCGCAGCGCTTTCTCATGTTCTGCGTTTCAGCCCGGGCCCTGAGAGCTTCCTCCTTAAGAGTCCTGTTTTCATCTTCAAGCTCGCGAATCCTCTTCTGAGCCTCTTCAAGATCCTTAATGAGCTTCTCCGGAGTCATTTCCTCCTGGCTCTCCTGTCCGGCCTCGTCTGCAGATTCAGGAGCGGCTTCCTCCGGAGCCGGCTGCTGTTCCTCAGCGTTATTGATTTCGTTTTCCTTGTCCGGATCGGCGCTGTTCTCTTGAACTTCTTCGTTATTCATTCGCTTATCTCCAAAAACCGCAAAAAATCCTGCTTCCTACATGGGGATTCCGCTTTATTTTTTCAAGCAGTCAACAGGGAGCTCCTTGAAACAGACGGCTCCGGAACCCGAAATCAGGCCGTTTCAGCTTTTCCGAAACAGATGTCCGCCCCTTGCGAACAATTGCCGCTGTTCCCGCTGACCGGCTCTCCCCCATGAGCTCCGGCGGTGAGATGGATCCGGATTTAAGGCTTTGCTCCGGCCGACTTCCCGCCAAGTTCGGATTTCTGTGCTAAAATTGCCCCGTTCTTGACAAAATAGGTTTAAGCATGAGAATCATTTTTTCAGTTCTGCTGCTCTTGACACTGGCCCCGGCCCTTAATGCCTGCGCCTACAGACCGGATCTCAATCAGGGCAATTTCACCGAACAGAAGGACGTAAATCTGCTCCGCCGCGGCATGACCAGGGAACAGGTGAAGTACATTCTGGGCACGCCGATGCTGACAGATCCCATGGATACCTCAACCTGGTACTATATCAACTACGTGCGCCGCGGCTGGTCGGAACCGGAACAGCAGATGCTGGTGGTCAAATTCAACGATAATGAAACCCTGGAGGAGATTTACGGGGATTTTGAAAAAAGCGCCCTTTTTGACAGCTCGGTCAGCGCCAGATAAGCTGATTTCGGTAACGGAGTGTCACTCATGAAAAAAGGCGCCTTGATTCTTCTGACAGCTTTGCTTTCCGTCTCGCTGGCCGGCTGCTCCGCCCCCGAGGAGGAGCATTTCAATCCCCGGAAATTTGCCCGGCACAGTCTGAACAGCTTTAAGATCTCCGACAACACCTTTCCGGAAGTTCTGCCGGAACAGGATCGGCTTTTCTCCCGCTATGCCCGGGAATGCTCCTGGGGCATTCCGGAAAGCGGCATCAAAATGGCCGAGCTCTACAAAACCACCCTGGATCCCCAAAAGGAACACTACCTTTATTTTCAGCAGAATAAATTAGCCAGGATGTTCATGTACTGCTGGCTCACCATGATAAGCAGATCCAAGGCGGAAAACGAAAAGAATCCCGCAAAGTTCAAGGAAGCCCTGGCCGCCATAAAGGAGGCCTCTCCCGCAGAACCCCAGGACATCCTGAAAATCATTTATTCCTTCTACCGGCTCAAGGATCCCACCAGCGCCCAGACCTGGATAGCCAAGCTGAATTTCCGGGAAAGAGGCGATGTGCCCGCCATGTTCGAGCTGGGGAAATTTCTGTTTCAGGCCGAGGACATGCAGCTTCAGGGGTACACCATGGTGGAAACTGCCGCCTCCATGGGCTATCCGGAGGCCTATTTCCAGCTTACGGCTCCGGAGTACGTCAGCTTCCGGGAATCCCGCCCCGGTCTTCAGGCATCCTATCAGAAGCTCATGAACAAGGGCCGGCCTAAGGACGAAACCGCCTCCGATGACGAAGGAGATCCCAATTTCGGCACCAGTCTGCTGGGAAAAGAATAAAAAAAGCCCCGATGAGGGGCTGGTTCAAAGCAGGGCCATTGCGGATAACAGGCTGACGCAGCTTATGGGAAGACGCAAAAAGGAGCGGGAACGCTTTTCCGGCGGCAAAGTCTCAGGCCTCGAAGTCAATATCCCGGCCGCATTTTTCGCTGTCGGATCTGAGTCCCTTCCGGTCATAGACGGCTTCTTCAAGACTCCGCTCATCCGAGCCGCCATCGCGGCCATAGCCGGATCTCTCCTCGTCTTCATCGCAGTATTCTCTCAGCTGCCGGATCCCGGAGGTTTTTCTGACTCCTCTTTTGAAGTTAAGCATATGAGGGCCTCCGTTGTATCTGGGAAGAATGGCAAAGACGGCATCCATGGCGCACCTCCTTTCTCTTCATCTCTTCGTGATACCCCGCGCAAGTCTTAAGACCGGCCTCAGTCATCCCTGTAAACGCCGCGCTCCTGCTAATCCGTTTCGCTTGCCCGCATGCCTTGTCAGCAAAGCTTAAAGCTGTCGTTAAAAAATTTTTCTGTCACCTTATTAGCGGCAGAAAACGCCGGAATTTGAGTAATTTTCGCCGTCAAAGAGAACCGTTTTCCCGGTATTATTCCGGAGGGAGCGGGGGATCCGGAGCTTTCCGGGGTCTTTTTGTCTCCGGGCTCTTATTCCTGCGAGATCCCGCCACGTCCGCATAGTTTAAAAGCCCGGTCTTTGCTACAATGACATTGAAACAAAGAACTCACGGAGAAGAAAAAAATGGCCCAGGAAGACAGCAGCAAAAACAAAGACAGCGAGAAACCGCAAATCCCCATAAACTACGGCGTTGACAATGCCGCGCTGGACAAGGCTCTGGGATTTCTGGTGGAATCTCAGACCGAAATCAACCGCCGCATGGCGCTCTCTGAGCTCAGAAAGGCCAAGGTCATCGTGCCGGTAAAGCTGGACGGCAGCTACAAGTTCGATAACGGCGGGGTAACCTTCTCCGACGATGCCAAACTGAATTACGTCCTTATCAAAAACGCCCGGGACGAGCATTACTGTCCCGTATTCACCAATGCGGACGAATTTAAAAAGTTCAATCTGGATAAAACCGGAAACATTGTGCAGAAATTCACCAGCGTGGCGGAAACCGTCACCGGGCAGGACAGCATCCTCAAAGGGGTGGTGGTTAACCCCTTCGGGGCCGGCATCACCATTGACCGGGAGCTCCTCTCGGCCATGCTCCAAGCCCCTCAGGGAAAAATGTCCTTTACCACGGCTCCCATGAAGGAGCCCTACCGCCTGTTTTCCATTCCCAAGGGCACCACCGTGGCCGCCGGCACCCCGAAAAACCGTCCGGACAGTCTCCTGGAGGCGCTCTCCCGGGATATGGAGGAGCTTAAAAACATTAAGAAGGCCTGGCTGGTAGCCCTCCAGTGGCCGGATCGCAAAAATGCCGCCGGCATCGCCGAAATCACCTATCTCGTGGTTACGGAAACCCCTGACCGGCCGCAGGATATCTTCCCCGGTCTCTCCATGACCGCCGAAAAGCACTCCGGTACCCTGCACACCGACTTTATGATTTACCGGGAGGACAGCGAGTTTCTCAGGGCCGCTCTGAAGAACATCGCCCCCTTCTACACCCGGAAAAAATTTCTGGGCCTGTTCTGAGCCGGCGAAATGCGGAACCGCCGGAGGCTTTCCGGCGGTTTCATCCCGGTAAAACATTTGCTGCTTAACTCGATGCTGCTAGACTGAGGCTTTTATGAACAATGATCCTTCATCATGGATTCCCAAGGAATTAAGCTGGCTTTCCTTCAACGAACGGGTGCTGCAGGAGGCTCAGGACAAGAGCGTCCCCGTGGTGGAACGGGTGCGTTTTCTGGGGATCTACTCCAGCAATCTGGACGAATACTTCAAGGTAAAGATCGCCGATCTGAAGAGACGGGTGGTGATTGACGAGGAAAACGGCAACGACTCCGGAGCGAAGGAAGTCCTCAAAAAATGTCTCAGCAAGGTTAAAAAGCTCAACGCCACCTTCGATCGCACCTACATCTCGCTCCTGACCGAGCTGGCCTCCCACAACATTTTTCTCTACGATGAAAAGGAGATCACTCCGGAGCAGCGGAACTGGGTTATCGACTTTTTCCGGAGAAACGTCTTAAAGCACATCTCCCCGGTAATCCTGAACGATGACATCGACCTGGTCTCCTTCCTCAAGGACAAATATGCCTACCTCCTGGTAAAAATGACCCGGTTTCCCCGCAAGGGCAAACAGGCATCCCGAAACTCCGGAGAGGAAAACGTCCGGGAGGAGAAAAACCGCGACAAGGACGGTCAGAGCAGGGTGACCTATGCCCTTATTGAGGTTCCCACCGACAAGATCCCCAGATTTATTCAGATCCCCACCTTCGGAAACAAAAAGGACAAGGTGCTGATGATCCTGGACAATGTGATCCGCGTCGGTCTCGATATTATCTTCAAGGGGCTTTTTGACTACGATGAAATCAGCGCCTACTCCGCCAAGATGAACCGGGATGCGGAATACGACCTCTCCTCCCAGATGGACAGATCCTTTGTGGAAAACATGTCCCAGAGCCTGAAGCAGCGCCTGGTCTCCATGCCGGTGCGCTTTGCCTATGACAAGGAAATGCCGAAGGAGATGGTGCGCTACATTGTGAAAAAGCTCTGCATGCAGGACTTCGACTCCGTCATGGAGGGCGGCCGCTACCACAACTTCAAGGACTTCACCGGCTTCCCCAATGTGGGACGGGAGTATATTGAAAACACTCCCCTGCCCGAGCTGAACTCCGTGGACTTCGACTCCGCGGCCAATGCCTTCGAGGCCATCAGCGTGCATGATATTCTGCTTTACTATCCGTACCACACCTTCCGCTACTTTACCGAGCTTTTAAGACAGGCCTCCTACGATCCGGCAGTCACCGCCATCAAGATCAACATCTACCGCGTGGCCTCCAAGAGCCGGGTCATAAGCTCCCTCATTGACGCCGCCAACAACGGCAAGCATGTGACGGTAATCGTGGAGCTCAAGGCCCGCTTTGACGAGGAAAACAACATCAAATGGGCCAGCAGGCTCACCGATGCCGGAGTGAAGGTGCTCTTCGGCATGCCGAGTCTTAAGATCCATTCCAAGCTCTGCCTCATCACCCGCATCGAGGACGGCCAGCCCACCCGCTATGCCCATATCGGCACCGGCAACTTTAATGAAAAGACCGCCAAGATCTACACGGACTTCGCCCTGTTCACCAAGCATCCGGAGCTCACTCATGAGGTGGAGGAGGTCTTTACCTTCATCGAGTTCCCCTATATCCACACCAAATTCGACCGGCTTCTGGTGTCCCCTATCAATGCCCGGAAAAAGATCACCGACATGGTGGAAAACGAGATCAATAACGCCCGCTCGGGCTTTACCGGCAAAATTCTGGTAAAGGTGAACAATCTGGTGGACAAGGAGCTTATCAGCGAGCTTTACAAGGCTTCCCAGGCCGGCGTGCAGATCGACATGATCATCAGGGGCATGTGCTCGCTGAAACCGGGAATTCCCGGGCTCAGCGAAAACATCCGGGTTATCAGCATTGTGGACAGATTCCTGGAGCATCCCCGGGTGATGTATTTCTACAACAACGGCAATCCCAAACTCTTTATTTCCTCCGCCGACTGGATGTCCCGGAATCTGGACACCCGCATTGAGGTGGGCACTCCCGTGCTGTCCCCCATTCTGAAGAACCGGATCCTGGAAATTCTCAGCATTCAGTTCCAGGATACCATGAAGGCCCGGGTTATCGATGCCGAGCAGAGCAATGCCTATGTGAAGAGAGGAAACAGGAAGAAGCTGCGTTCCCAGATTGCCATTTACGAATATCTGGCAGGCATCGAGGAGAAAAAGCTGGCCAAAATCGCCGCCGCCCAGGGGAACAGCGCTTTAAATAAGATCTGAGCTCCGGCGCGCTTCAGCATTCCTCAGGGACGCCGCCTGCCTCCGGAGCGGCGGCGGGAGCGGACTCCCGCTCTGCCCGCTCCCTCATTTTACGGGCCTTTTTCTCCATGCGGCGCATCTTGAAGAAGTTAGTCAGGATGTCCCCGCATTCCTTCCGGAGCACTCCTCCGGTGACCTCCGGCACATGATTGTGCAGGGGTTCCGCCAGAAGATGAAAGGCTGATTCATGAGCGCCGGTTTTAAGATCCTGCGCTCCGTACACCACCCGATCCACCCGGGACAGGATAATGGCGCCGGTGCACATGACGCAGGGCTCCAGCGTCACATACAGGGTGGCCCCGTAAACGCGGTAGTTCCCCGTAAGCCGGGCCGCCTCCCGGATCACCACCATTTCCGCATGAGCGCTGGGGTCATGAGAGGTAATCATCAGATTGCAGCCCCGAGCCACGATCCTGCCGTCCTTGACCACCACCGCTCCCACGGGAACCTCCCCCAGATCCCAGGATCGCCGGGCCTCCCGGAGCGCCTCCAGCATAAAAATCTCATCAATGTTAAGAAGTTCCTTCATGGCGGTACTTATCCTGCGCTTGTCCTTGCTGATAAACGGAAACGGCATCTCCGGGAGCAGAAATGCCTGGCACTAAAAAAGCAGGGCATTAAAAAAGCCCCGCATATTGTCGGGGCTTTTCAGATGATTTACAACATAAATATTTCAGCCGGAAAAGACTATTCCTTCGGCAGCTTTACGGGAGCGGGGCCCTTGCCGGCGCCCTTGCCCGGTTCCACGGAACCCAGATACTCCGGCAGGTTGAGACCGGCCATCTTGGCAACGTCATGAAGCGGCGGCAGGCTCTTTACCATGCCTGACAGAAAATTTGCCGTAGCGGTCTTGCCGTCGCCGGCGCCGCCGTTGCCGTCATGATCCCAGACGGTAACCTTGTCGATCTTGATGTTTCTGATGGCTTCGGTCTGGAGTCCCACGAGCTGCTCCAGCTTTTCAATAATGAGCAGGGTAGAAGCTGCTTCCACATTGTTTCCGGCGCTCTTGACCAGCTCGGCGTAACCGGAGGCCTTGGCTTCCAGAAGAGCCTTCTGACCCTGAGCCTCAGCCTGGTACTTCATGAGCACGGCGTCTGCCTGACCGCGGGCTTCCTCGCGCTGTCTCTCGGCCACGGCCTGAGCATCGATGATGATCTTCTCCTTGTCGATTTCCTGCCGGGAAATTTCCTGAGCGTTAAGTCTCTGCTTCTCAGCCTGGTACTTGGCCTTTTCGATTTCGGCCTGAGCCTGGCTCTTGGCCACCTCGGCGCGCTGATGGGCCTCGGCCTGAATAACCTCCAGCTCGGCATTGGACTGGGCGATATTCTTCTTGGCGTCGTTTTCGCCGGCGATAGCCTGAGATTCCTGATCAGCCACGTAACGGCGCTGTCCGGTCTCGGCCTGCTTCATGCCCTTCTGAGCCTCGGCCTGGTTCTGAGCCACGGAAATGTTCTTTTCCCTGTTGGCCTCGGATTCGCCCACGGCGCCGATCTTTTCCTGATTGGCCACATCGATCTTAGCCTTGTTAACAGCCTCTGCGGCGGCCTTTTTACCGATGCTTTCGATGTAGTCGGATTCGTCGGTGATATCGGTGATGTTAACGTTGATAAGCTTAAGGCCGATCTTGTTCAGCTCCGGTTCCACATTGGCGGTGATGTTCTTCTGGAAGGCCTCGCGGTCCTGGTTGATCTCCTCAATGTCCATGGAAGCCACGGTAAGACGCAGCTGACCGATAATGATGTTCTTGGCGGTATCCTCGATCTGCGGCTGCCCCAGTCCCAGAAGGCACACTGCGGCATTGCCCATGATATCCTCATCGGGGGAAATCTGCACGGTGAAGCTGGAAGGCACGTTAACGCGAATATTCTGCTTGGAAAGCGCGCCGGTCAGCGGAATATTGATGGTCATGGGCTTCAGATCCATATAGGTATAGTCCTGAATAAACGGCCAGACAAAAACACCGCCGCCGTGAATGCACTTTGCGGTCTTCTTGCCGGCCACCATGCCGGAAATCACCAGAATCTGATCCGGCGGACACTTCCGGTACCGGTTTATCATGAATATGACTACGGCCATGCCGATGATAGCGGCGAAGGCTACCATCACAATACCCACAAATGAAGCCATAATTTAATCTCCGTATTTAACAAAGGCTGAAAATTACAAAAATATCTAAAAAAATCTGAAAATCGGTTTTCGCCGGTCAGGATTACCCCCTCCGGACTCAGGACTGATTCCCGGGATTTTTGTCCCGGCTTCCGGCGCTGTTCATGGGCTCCACCATCAGAACGGAATCATCGGTGACTCTGACAATCCTGACCTTGGTTCCGGTGGCCAGGCACTGGCCGGTCTCGGAAGCGGCTTTCCGAAAAAGCTTTCTGCCCTGCATATTGAAATCAATCTGTCCCATGCCATCCTCCGGAATGGTGAGGTAAACCGTCCCCTCCTTGCCCACGGCGTCTGATATCTCGAGGTTTCCCTTGGTCTGGAGCTTCATAAGGAGCATGGTTATCTTAACCATGATAAAAACCATAAAAGCCCCGGCGAAAAGGGTAACCAGCACCGAGACCATGCTGTTATGAAAGGTTCTCTCCGCCCAGAAGCCGGCCAGGCCTCCTACCAGAGCAAATGACGACAGCGACTGGATGGAGACATACCGGAGCAGCGCATCCGAGCTGTCCGCAATAGAAGCGTCAGCCGCGGAGGGATCGCCGTCCGTGCCCACAAAAAACATCAGGATCAGTCTCATCAGAAAAACTGTCCCGCCTGCCGTAATCATCATGAGGTAGAACAGCTCAAGACCTGTCAGCTGATCGAAAAATTCCATCATAAACCGCCCTCCCTGTGGTTAATCAATGCGCTAATCAATGCGGCTGTCCATGCAAACTATAAATTCAAACGGTGTCTGTCAGAAACAATACATGCTGCTTTTGCGAGTTATGACAGATCAAAATGCGCAAAACCGGATCTTCATTAAATCCCCGTTACACAGCAGTTTATTCCGCCGCTGTTCACTTTTAATCATAAATCAGTTGCATCAGCCGGAACTCCTTCCCGCCCTGCAGGGCGGCCGCCCTCCTTCAGCTCCCGGATCTCCTCCATAATGGAAGCATAGATCCGAGGCAGGTTCCGCCGGGCCCGGTTAAGCTTTTTCTGACAGGTTCCGGCGCTCCAGCACAGGCAGATCACCAAAGATTCAAGAACCAGAATCCCGGTCTCGTTAAGGAGCATGGGCTCCCGGATGGCGCTGACGCAAAGCTCCGCGGCCAGAATCATCGCAGCCATATAGCCCCCGAAATGGTGTCTCATAAGGAGCCATAGCGCGAGAAGCACCGGCGGCAGCAGGCTCTGGCCGATTTCATACGCCGAAAAGTCCGGCTCCCACCAGGGGAGGCCCCGCCCGGCATTCCTCATCATGACGAGGATCGCCGGCTTTAAAGAAAACAGCGCCAGCGCCCAATAGCCGGTCTTCAGGGTCTTCATCCAGAGAAATACCTTTCTGGCCTCCGGGGACAGCTTCTCAGTCCTGATGCGGGTCATAGCGATTCCTCTGCAAAAATCCCTTCCTGCTCAATACATATAGCCCGAAAGACCGGTTTTCAAGCAAAATCGGCATTCCCCGATCCGAAAGATCCCGGGATAAAAACAGGAAAGGCGGGAGATCCGGCTCCGGAGAATGGGCTATAATGGGGCAGCCTTCCGGAAGGGAATCCGCCGGAAGCAGATCCTGAAATCAACCACAATAAGGAAAACTCTATGCCTATGGGATGGATCATTGCAGGGAGCGTGGCCCTTCTTGCAATCAGCAATATTTTTATGAATCTGGCCTGGTATCTCCATCTCAGCAAAATGGCAGACCGCCCCGTGCTCTACGCCATTTTGTTTTCCTGGGGCATTGCCCTGTTCGAGTACATGCTGATGGTGCCCGCCAACCGCTGGGCCTCCGCCTATCTCTCCATCAGCCAGCTTAAGATCATGCAGGAAATGATCACCCTTTCAGTGTTTCTGCCCCTGTCGATTTTCGTATTCGGCGAAAAGTTCAGCTGGGACTATGTCTGGTCAGCTCTGTGCATGATGGGAGCGGCCTTCTTCGCCTTCAGAAAAATGCTGTTCGCCGGAGCCTCCTGACAAACGGACTCCTTTTTAAGGCCGCATTTCCGGCAGAATTCAGCCGCCAGGCATCAAAGCATCAAAAAGCCCTGAGAAATCACATCCTCAGGGCTTTCAGTTTCTTTCCGGACGGCCGTTCCCGCCCGTCATCCTTCAGCCGTTAATCCCGACAGGCTCCCAGCACCAGACAGGCATTGGTGCCGCCGAAGCCGAAGCTGTTGGACATCACCGCATCCAGACTCTCCTCCGTGTATGAGGTTACCAGAGGCAGTCCGGCCACTGCGGGATCCGGGGTCTCCACATTGATGCTGGGGGCAATAAAGCCGTTATTGAGCATCAGAAGAGAATAAATGGCCTCCTGCACTCCGGCGGCTCCCAGAGAATGTCCGGTCATGGCCTTGGTGGAGCTGAATTTCGGCATGCTGTCCCCGAAAACCTCCTTCATGGCCTCAACCTCTCGGGTATCACCCACCTTGGTAGAGGTGCCGTGAGTGTTGATATAGCCAATCCGGCGATCCTTAAGAGAGGACATGGCCATTCTCATGCAGCGCACCGCTCCTTCGCCGGAGGGAGCTACCATGTCATAGCCGTCCGAGGTGGCTCCGCAGCCCAGAATCTCGCCGTAAATCTTAGCTCCTCTGGCCCGGGCATGCTCCAGTTCCTCCACTACTACCATGCCGCCGCCGCCGGCAATGACAAAGCCGTCCCGGTCGGCATCATAGGTACGGGAGGCGCGTTCCGGGGTGTCATTGTATTTGGTGCTGAGAGCGCCCATGCCGTCAAAAAGACAGGAAAGCGTCCAGTTAAGCTCTTCGCCGCCGCCGGCAAACACCACATCCTGACGATTCAGGAGAATCTGATCCACGGCGTTGGTGATGCAGTGAGCCGAGGTCGAGCAGGCGGAGCTGATGCTGTAGTTCACGCCCTTGATTTTGAAGGGGGTGGCCAGACAGGCTGAGGTAGTGGAACCCATGCAGCGGGTGACCTGATACGGGCCGACTCTTTTAACACCCTTGGTTTTCAGGGTTTCGCAGGCTTCCACCTGATTCATGGGGGAGGAACCGCCGGAACCGCAGATAAGCCCGGTGCGTTCATTGGAAACCTCATGCTCCTCCAGTCCGGAATCCTGCACCGCCTGCTGCATGGCCAGATAGGCATAAACAGCGGCATCTCCCATAAAACGACGCACCTTGCGATCAATAAGATCCGCGGTATCAAGCTTTACATTGCCCCATACCTGAGAACGCATGCCAACGTCACGAAACTGCTCAGAGAAGGTGATGCCGGATTTTCCGGTCTTAAGAGATTCAAGCACTTCAGCAGCATTGTTACCTATACTGGACACTATTCCAATACCGGTAATAACAGATCTTCTCATATCTTCCGTCTCTCCGTAAAATCTGTGGCCTGTTTGCAGATCCGTCAAACCATCACTGGTCAATCAGTTTGCAATCTGCGCAGTATGCCATTAATTCTATAACAAGATGCCGCTTTTTAAAAAACAGTCACCGCAAACAATTGCCATTTTCTGAACCTTTGCAGCCTTTTTGGAAAAAAAATCCGGATTTCCGCCGCTCCGGAGCCGGTTTTCAGAAAAAGGAAAGGCCGGAGGAGGAAGAGGGAGGACTGCTTTATTCCGCGGCTTTTTGCCTGTCCGGCAGCACCCAAAAGATTACCCGAAGGCTCTGATTCTGTCATAATGTCATGGGGCAGCTTAAATACCCCGTTACGGATAAGGGATATTCTTAGTGTTTAAGCATCTTCGGAGCATGTTATGGCCAAGGAAACTTTGCGCAAACTCATCGGCCTCCTGGGATTTGCCAGTCCGGAGCTTGCCGCAGCCTCCGGCTGCAGCGCGTCAATGATAAACGCCGTCAGAACCGGAAAACGGGCCGTATCCCCCAGGCTGGAAAAGATAATCATCGGCCTTCTGATTCAAAGGAAGGATGATCCGGCTGTCAGGATAGTTATTGAGAACTGCAAATAATGAAAAAGCCCCTCTGCGGGGCTCTCTTCTGTCATCTTGGTTTCAATGGATCTTGTTCCCGTCCCCGCAGGCGGTAACTGCAAAAAAAACGAGAACCGATATCTTCACAATTCTGCTACTTAAGCCATCCGCCCCAGCCGTCCATATCGGTCTCCTTTAATTGTGCCAAGCAAAAACTGTGCTGCTCCGAATATATCACAGGACGATACCATGAACAAACAAAAGAGATGCTTAACGACCACGGGTTAACAAACATCCTGCGATCAGTTTCGCGCTGGCTGTTTACGCCCCTGATCCCGAAAATCCAGATGGCAAACAACTGTCATTTAACCCGGTAATTCCTCATGGGAGCGATGTTTGCAACTCGCTGTCAAAGCTCTTAATATGGCAGTAAAAGCATAAACAGATCAGTCATAACCAGTCTGAAGCCCGGGATCTGAGATTCGGATAATCCGCCCCGGGCCCGCAAAGGAACCTGTTTTTATGAACATCTCCCTTGTCCCGCCTCCGGCTCCCGGCGAGCCGGCATATGCGGAAATCAATATCGCCGGGGAACAGGCCGGAAGCCCCCTCTTTAACGATGTCTACTTCTCGGATGCCGGAGGATATCTGGAATCCGAGCATGTTTTTATTCAGGGAAACCGGCTTCCGGAGAGACTCGCCCGCCGGGAAGAGGATGCGGAGAGCGCCCCGGGACAGGCTTCAGAGGGTGATCGCCCCCGGGAATTTGTCATCGGCGAGACCGGCTTTGGCACCGGCCGGAATCTGCTCACGCTGATGAAGCTCCTTCATGATCTCCGGAATCAGGGCATCCGGCTTCCGGAAATACATTACATTACCGTGGAAAAGCATCCCCTGCTCCCCCGGGATCTTGAGAAAGCCCAGAGCATCTTCAAAAATCTCGCCCGGGAGTCTCTGCTTTTCAGAAGCTGCTATCGCGTTCCCGTTACCGGACTCCAGACGCTGTGTCCGGAACCGGGGGTAACCGTGCATCTTTTAGTGGGGGATATCCGGGAGATCTGCCCGGCCACCCGGCTGTCCCGGCCGGTGGATGCCTGGTTTCTGGACGGCTTTTCCCCGGCGCTGAATCCGGAAATGTGGTCTCTTTCGGTATTCCGGGAGCTCCGGAGGCTGAGCGCTTCGGGAACCACCCTGGCCACCTATACCGTAAGCGGCGCCGTAAGAAGAAATCTTAATGAGGCCGGCTTTGTTACCGCAAAGCTGCCCGGCTATGGCCGCAAAAGGGAAATGACCGCTGGCTGGATCCCTTAATGCGGTTTTGCAGGCATAAAAAAACCTGCCAGAGCTTTATGTGGCAGGTCTTCCAAAACTGAGGTCAGAAACTACAGATTTCTTTCGTCATCCTCGTCCAGGCTCTTTATGTAGTTGCTCTGGGCAAAGACGGGAACCTGCACTCCCATAAGACGGCCGTTTCCCGTTTCCGACTTATATCTGGCCATCATCTTCTCGGCGCCGGAGAGACTTTCATCCCCAATGGCATTAACGGCTTCAATAAGATCGTTGCAGAATCTCTTTTTGCCGACATAGCGGATCTTCTGCGCCAGCTTCTTGCTGGCCTTGATGATGATGGGATCGTGCCGGCTGCTGTACTTGGAAGCATCGGCAAGATACCGGGACCACTGCTCCTGAACGTCAGGAGACTGCTCCCGCACCTCCATCCAGTTAGGCATCACCGTGGTAATGTCCACATTAATGTCAGCGCCGTAAAATTCGCACTTATCCGGTTCCTGTCTGACATCAAGATTCCAGTTTATGGCATAGCTGACTTTTACAATGCTGCGCTTGTTGGTATTGGCGTTCACAGGGGCACTGTCTTCGATAATGTCATGGAGATCCTCCGGAGTCTCCGCGGAAACATCATAGAAGGTAGTGTTGCGGTTAACGTTCTCCCGGATGTCGAGGTTGTGGTAAAAAATGTCGTCCTCGTGACTCCCGTGTTCCATGCTGTAACGCAGCACCTGATCCGCCCTGCTGTAGCCGCCGGCGTTTTCGGCAACTCCCGGGAGCACCGTATCCCCGACAACGGTGGCGAACTTTTCATCCAAAACGGATTTCTTGTGCTCATCATTAACAAACTGAGGAAGTATAAATAGGAAAGCATAAACAAGCGCCAGAGGAACTCCCACCACTAGAAGAGCCAGCAAGGTTTTACGCATCATATGTATTTACCCGATTTCCTGTATTCAGTTGCGGAACGCGAGGCTCCCGTCATGCCTGACAGGGAACCCGGACACGTAATTTTATCCCACTTTGGGGAAGATGCGTACAAATGATGCCGGTTTTTCCCCTGTTATGAGATCATGTACACTGTTTTTTACGAACTGGTTTTGCACAGGTTTTTCCACAAGATGTTTTTAGGTTATACACAGGTATAACCCTTGAAATTCCGGGGGTTTTCAAATTTATGCACAAGCACTGAAACCTGCTCAGAATAACACGGATCGCTCTCTGAAAACAGTGCCATCCCGAAGGATCAACGCCTGCCCCGGGGCGCCGTCCGGTGCCGCCGGGGAGCTTTTCCCGCCGGACGGGTTTTCAGAAACAATTTTATGCTAATGCTTTATTTGCAATTTCCGCTAATAATAGTAAAATGCCCCGTCTGCGATTGAAGCGCAGCGATGACAGCGGAATTTCCTGTAAGGCTTAGAGAGGAGAGCAAACCTGACTCAGTCCGGCTGAAAGCGTACCGGAGATGACTGGCATCGTACTTTTGGCAGACTGCCGGAGGGATTATCCGGCGGAGTTTCAGGAAAATTCTATTTAAGGAAAAAACACTTTTATGGCAAAAGAAGATTGCATTGAAATGCAGGGAACCATAGTTGAGACCCTGCCTAATACCACCTTTCGCGTGGAGCTTGACAACGGTCATGTGGTAATGGCTCATATTTCCGGAAAAATGCGCAAGAACTACATCAGAATTCTTACCGGAGACAAGGTTACCGTTCAGCTCACCCCGTATGATCTCTCCAAGGGACGCATTATTTTCCGCTCCCGTTAAAATCGGCAGGCCTTAGTTGTTATACTTTCTTGCCAGATCCCTCATAGTAGCGGTAATAGTAGGGAGCGTTTTTATTTTTTACGGTCAGATTGATGATCATCTCTTCATCAAGGCTCTGATCGCCCTCTGTTCACTGTTTATTTTCTACTGGTACGATCTGTATAAGATGGCGAAGCTGTTCTTCCTTCTTTTCAGATCCATGTACCTGTACCGGCATAATCGCAAAAGCAAAGCATACCCTGTTTTCGAATGGCTGCTCGCCCGGGAGCTGATTGTCCCCCTGCCCCTGATGGCTCTCATGCGTCTCACGGGAGACGGCGCGGAGCAGGACATTGAAGCCGCCAGAAATTTCTGCGAAAGAGCGGTATTCAATGAATATTTCGAATGCTACTACCTTCTGGGCGTGACATACTTTTTTCAGAACTCCTTAAGGCCCGCGCCGGACGGCAAATTCCTGGAGGTGCAGGATCCCGCCCGGGAAAGACAGCAGATCCTGGACGAGCTGTTCCGGGAAAAGAAGGAAGACCGCGAAGCTTCACCGGAAAGCCCGGCTCCGGAAAAGGCCGCCGCCGTCAGGAGCCGTTTTCTGGGCGCCGAATGCCTGAATCCGGATTACCATGATGCGGTATTCAATCTGGAAATGTACTTCAAATTCAATTACGAGAACGAACCCCATTACGGCGATGCGGCCGCTCTTTACGGCTTCTGCCTGATACGGGGGCTGGGAGTCGGAAATCCCGATGCCGCCCGGGGACGGGAATTTCTCAGTACCGCAAAACGCCTGAAATCGCAGGTGCTTCCGGAAATCGAAGCCGCTCTCAGAGAGAACCGGGATATCAGAACCTTCTCTGTCGAATACTGAAATCTGCCCTCCAGCAGGCTTCCGCCATAAATCTGTCCGCAAATATCGCTCCTGTTTCACAAAAATCATGAACGCCGCAGGCAAAAATGTCGCTTGCGTTAAAAATTCCGGAAAATTTTCTACCGCGGGGATTTTTCAGGTGCTAAGCTGAAATGAGCTTTATGCCTTTTTTCAATTTGATTTGCCTTGCGGCATGCTGTTCTGTTTATCATGTGTCTTAACGGAACGGCATCGGCTGTCGCAGGGAGAAATTAGCGAGGTTTTTTATGGCAAAAGGTACAGTTAAATGGTTTAACAACACCAAAGGGTATGGTTTTATTACCCCCGATGAAGGCAGCGAGGATGTTTTCGCTCATTTTTCCTGCATCAGCATGGAAGGCTTCAAGACCCTCAAGCCCGGACAGACTGTTACCTATGATCTCGAAAAAGGGGATAAAGGTTTCCATGCAGTCAATATCATAGTGGTTAAGCCCGCCGAAGCCGCTGCTCCCGCTCCGGCAGACCAAGCCGAGTAGTTCCGTTCGTTCTCAAATCTTCCGGTTCTCCTGTTCCAGGACAGGAGGGGTGTTTTTTGTTTTCAGGATATTCCTGATCCCCCTGCTTATCCTGCGGATTCCGCAGCGTCTCTTCTCAGGCGCGTCCCCTTCCGGAGCCTGTTTTTGCCTGTCCGGCGGAAATATTCCGGAATTGAGCATTAGAGTCACAGACATAATCCCGGGACGCGGTTATGATGGGGGTATGATAATGCTGTTCGGTTTTGCACGGAGAAACTCATATGCCGCTCTCCCAGGATATTTGTCAGGATATTCTCAAAAGTCTTAATTCCGTAATCCTCGATAAGGAAAAAAAGCTCACTCTGGCCCTGAGCTGTCTCCTGTCCGGCGGTCATCTTCTTTTGGAGGATCTTCCGGGAATGGGCAAAACCACCCTGGCCCGGGCCATGGCGGCTGCGCTGGGGCTCTCCAGCCAGAGAATCCAGTTCACCTCGGACATGCTCCCCGGAGATCTGCTGGGAGCCAGCATTTTTAATGAAAAAACCCGGGAGTTCGAATTTCATCCCGGGCCGGTATTTACCCAGATGCTGCTGGCGGACGAAATCAACCGGGGCTCCCCCCGCACCCAGAGCGCTCTTCTGGAGGTAATGGCCGAGCATCAGGTTTCCTATGAGGGAAAGACCCGCAATATCCCCGATCCCTTTTTTGTCATCGCCACCCAGAATCCCCTGGATCAGGCCGGAACCTTTCCCCTGCCCGAATCTCAGCTTGACCGCTTTGCCATGAGACTGTCCCTGGGCTTTCCCGCCAAGGCCCAGGAGATCCGCATCCTTAAAAACGAAAACCGGGCTCCGGATCTGCCGGCCCTGACCGATGCCGCGGGGCTTCTGGAGCTTCAGAAGGCGGCCTCCCGGGTCTTCGTCTCGGATCCCGTATGCGAATACATCGTAAATCTCTGCATTAAGAGCCGCACCGATCCGGAGATCCCGAATCCCCTCTCTCCCAGAGCCTCCCGGGCGATTCTGGCGGCGGCCCGGGCCCGGGCCTTTATCGCCGGCCGGGACTACGCGACTCCGGATGACGTGCAGGAAATCTTCCCCTCGGCCGCCGAGCACCGCCTCCGCAAGGGCAATATCTCCTCCCTGGACACGGCCTCCTACAGCGACCGGATCCTGAATCAGGTAACGCCTCTGGTCTGAGGGCTTTTCATGCTGCAAGAATTACGCGCCCGGCTCAGAATCCGTTTTGCCGCCCCTCCGGGAGTTCCTTTGGGCATCCATAACATTTATGTCTGGCCCAATAAAAACGGCTGGATACTGCTTACGATTCTCCTGGCCATGCTGGCCTTCGGCATCAATTACCAGAACAACCTGGTGCTCATTCTGGCCGTGTTTATCCTGTGCTCCGTTCTTACCTCCGTGTTTTACGGGTTTTTCAACATGAACGGCGTCAGCATTGACGTGAGGAAGATGACCGCCGCCGCTTATGCGGGTTCTCCCCTGCCCCTGCCGGTATTTGTCAGCGCCAAATCCACTCCGGGCCGCGTCCGCATCATCCGGGGACTTCGGATCACGGCTCCCGGAGCCGCGGCGCTGATTGCCCCGGACATCGCCGGCGGCGGCGCCGTCCAGCTCAGCTTCGCCAATGAAAAGCGCGGCATTTTCCGGGTGCCCCTTCTGGCAGTAAGCTCCGCCTGGCCTCTGGGCGTGGTGAACACATTCTCCTATGTGAAGCCGGATACCGAAGTTCTGGTTTATCCCCGTCCGGTAAGCACGGAATATCTGCTGGATCGCCAGCCGGGACTCCTTATGGGATCCCGGAAGGAAGCTCCGGAAAAGCAGGGCATTGCCGCTCTCCCGGAACAGCGCGGCCGCCTCCGGAGCCGGGATGAAATCTCCGGTCTCCGGCCCTACCGCCCCGGAGATCCTCCCGGCATTATTGACTGGAAAAGAATGGCCCGGGGACAGGGACTCCTGGCCAAAGATTTTTCTCAGGATAACAGCATGGATCTCTACCTTAACATCAACAGCATCCGCCCCCGGAATTACGAGGATGCCATCAGCCGGCTCACCTGGGCGGTTCAGGATCTGTCCCGCAAGGAACAGCGCTTCGGCTTCAACGCCTTCGGGATCTTCGAAGCCCCGGACAGCGCACCGGAGCACACCGCCCGGATCCTGACCAGACTGGCCCTGCTGCCGGAGGGGAAATACCATGCTGACGTCTAAAAAAGCGCTGATCCTGATGGGGCTCCTCTACTTTATGGCCACCGGGTTTGCCGGCAGCGTCCTCTTTATTTCCGTCATCCTGATCTCCCTTGGGGCGGTTTTTATCAAAACCGGCTTCGCTCTTAACTGGTTCCGGGCTCCCTCCCGCCTGACAGTGCGGGCCATTTCCGTTCTGGGCATTATCTGTCTCATTGTCCAGGGCATCATGCACCGGCAGATCGGCATTGCCGCCATCAACCTCCTGGTGCTGGGCTGCGCCCTGAAATTTCTGGAATACTCCAGCGAACGGGACTCCTACGTGCATGCGGCAGCTCTGGTGTTTCTCAGCATTCTGCCCCTGATCTTCCACTACCAGATCTACATCGCCCTGTACCTGATGCTGGCGGGAATTCTGATAATCTGGATCTATATCGCTCTCACCAGAAGAAGCTCGGCAGGGGAGGATATCAGACTCATGATCCGGCTCTTCCTGCCGGCCGTCCCTCTCACCGCGGCGCTGTTTCTGGTACTGCCCCGTTTCGGTTCCTTCTGGGTGCTTCCCGGCAATGAAGACGCCGGCGTCACGGGAATATCCTCTTCATTTTCCGCGGGAAATCTCCGGGCGCTCTATCAGTCGGACACCCTGGTGGCCCGGATCAGCTTTGCGGACGGCATTCCCGCTCCTTTGTACTTCCGGGTCATGACCTACAGCCGCTACCGGAACGGCGAATGGCAGCAGGATCTTCTGGTATCCCGGGATCAGAACCGTCTGGCCTACAGCCCCTTTGCCGAATCTCCGAAGGACAAGCCCAGCGCGCCCGGCGGCGTTGCTTACGACGTCATGATGGAGCCCACGGGAACGGTTTATATTCCCTCTCTGAAATTCTCCGGAAACGACAGCAGGGATCTCTTCTACAGCCGGGATGACACCTATACCGTCAATAAGCCTCTGAGATCCCGGGAGCTCTTTCATTTCACGTGGTATCCCGACTATCAGCCCCGGAACGAAACGCCCTACTCCGGATCCTTTCTCCGCCTGACCCCGGGGGAGAATCCCCGCGCCCGGGAGCTGGTGCTCCGGCTCACAGAAAACCTGAAGACGCCTGAGGAAAAGGCTGCGGCCATTTACGGCTATTTCAAAAACGGGTTTTCATATACGCTGAACCCCGCCGGAGGCGCGGGCGCCGGAGCTTTCGGCCAGAACAATCATGTGGATCGCTTCCTTCTTGATACCAGACAGGGCTTCTGCGTCCATTATGCCGAGGCCATGGCCGTCATGCTCCGGATGGCCGGCATTCCCAGCCGGATAGTGTCCGGATATGCCGGCGGGGAAAGCGTCCCGGATCTCAATATGGTGATCATCCGGGAATACGATGCCCATGCCTGGACCGAGGCCTTTATTGAAGGAAAGTGGGTTTCCTTTGATCCCGTGCTGCTGGTGTCCCGGGAATTCGCCAGCTCCGGGGGCTATTCCGCCATCAGGGAAGGCTACCGGGCTCCCTCCGGCTTTGCGGGCCTTTGGAAACAGATCCGGGACATCACCGAAAACCTGGAATACTCCTGGAGCCGCTTCATTCTCAACTTCGACACGGACTACCAGGAAAAGCTGCTTAAAAACAGTCTCCCCCTGATCATCGGTCTCGTGGCCGGGGGCCTTCTGGTGTACGTCATTTTCTTTCTCATAACCCTGCTGGGAGGCCGCAGCCTCCGGCGGGATCCTCAGGAAATACGCCTGATGAAAAAGGCCTTCCGCGCCCTGGCCCGCCGGGGGATCCCGGCAGGAACCGGGGAAACTCCCGCGGCCTTTGCCGCAAGGCTCAGCCTTTTGAGCTCCGAAACAGCAGTCCCGGATCCGGCTCAGAAACAGCCGGGAAACCGGAAAGAACTCAGCCCCGCAAGTCTTAAGCTCATCGCCGGCGAGTTCGCCGCCCTGGCTTATGAGTTCAGCCTGCTGCGTTACGGAAAAACACCGCAAAACCATAAGGAGCTCCTCAGGGGGCTCCGGAGCCGCGCTGACAAAATTGTAAAAATTTGCACAACATCATAATTTGCCGTATTTCCATGGGCATTATGTGAACAAATATGAAATACCTGAACCGCTAACAAATTAAAATGAAATCGGGTGGGTTGTTTCAGCCCCGCTCCTGTGACGTTAACTGAACATAATATTTTTTTTCTGATTGGTAATTTGCGGCGACTCCGGGTGATAACCTGGAGGCCGTCAGGCGACGTAAGCATGACAGACAGCAGAAACATAACAGAAACAGCAGCGTCTTTTGTTTTTTTGAGAGATTTGTATATCTATGAGCACTCCCAAGCCCTCCGGAAATGTTTCCCCCGAAGCCAGAATCGCAGAACTGGAAGCAGAACTTAGCACGGTAAAACGCAGCATCAGAAAAGAACGCGAATGCGCTCTGAGCCTGCTTTCGCAGGTAACCAAGATTTTCTGGGGACACGACACCACTTTCAATGACCGGCTGAAGACAGCCATAAACAAGATAAACACCGAAAAACCTCTCTACGATCAGCTTGATGACGTCATGGCCATTCAGGGCGCTTTGCATACTCAGTCCCGCAAGGTGCTGGAATTCTATGCCAAGCTGGAAATCTACATCAAAATCCTTCCGGAGCTCATCAGAAACTCCAAAATTCTCCCCAAGTCCTATCAGGACTACGCCAATGAAATCATGCTGAACCGGAGCCGGCCCTACAACGATAAGGTGGTGCTGATCTGCGACCTCGTGAAAAAAACGCTGGAGCACCTCTTCAAGCAGAACTCCGGCAACCAGAATGACAGCGTGCCCGCCACCGAAAGAAACAAGATTCACTCCCTTATCAACGGCGTGGAGCTTTCCGGAGAGCTTAACGAAGAGCTTAAGAAATATGCCGATGTGCTCACGGACAAGAACATCATCATCTCGTACACCGATCTCCCGTATCTGGTGGAAAGAATTATTTCCGTGCTGGTAAAGGGCTTTAACAGCGAAAGAGACTTCAACCTGGTGTTCCTGGGCAACATGAGCGAGCATATCAACAGCGTGCATGCGCTCCTGAACAGCAATCTGGAGACCAACCGGGAAATTCAGCTGGCCGCACGGGAAAATAACTCCCAGTTCGGCGTGGAGCTAGCCGCCATTGACGAATGCGTCAGCGGCGCCGAGCCCGCTCCCGGCAGCGTTACCGCCATGATTCATGAGAAGCTCTCCGCTCTCAGCAATCTCGTCAAGGAACGGGAAGACTTCATGGAGGTGCAAGACAAGCTGATGAACGATCTTAATGACATTGAAAACAAGATCGTGTCCATCAAGAAGGATGCGGTGCAGTTCAAGACCGATATCGGCGAAATCTCCCAGAAGAACAAGATTGACAGCATCACCGGCCTTAATAACAGAATGAGCTTTGAAAGCCGTTACGAAAAGGATATCCGGAAGCTCGGCAAGGAGAATTTCAGCGGCATGTCCGTGATTCTGGCGGATATTGACGCCTTTGTCCGCATCAATCAGAAGTACGGCGACTTTGTGGGGGACAAGATCCTCCGGGTGCTGGGACTGACCCTGAGAAAGACTCTGAACGAAAAGGATTTTGTGGCCCGCATCGGATCAGATTTCTTCGGCATTATCACCTATACCAAAGATCCGGCTGCGGCAAAGGCCGTTTCCGAAAAGATCATCTCCGCCATCAAATCCATTCCGTTCCACTATAAGAATGAAAAGGTGCCGGTAACCATTTCCGCGGCCTACAAGGTCATCACCGATGACGAACCGGCGGATGCCGTGCTGAGTTCCCTGTCGGAAACTCTGGAAAAGGCCAAGAACAGCGAAAGCGCCGCCAGAAGCTCCTCCGACGAGCCCTTTGCCCGCGGACTCCTGCTTGAAGGCTGATTGGCGCCGGGGAGGGAGCTATGATTTCAATAATACAGCCGGTGGACAATCTGGCTCTGCTCTCTCAGCTGGAGAGCGCCAGCCTGTCGCGTTTTTCCTCAGGCGAGCTTTACGACATCTACCGCAAATGCTCCCTGGCCGTGCTGAACACCGGGGCCAAGACGGACAATTCCCACATTCTGCTGGACAGGTACCGCACCTTTGAAATCAATGTGATCCAGAATGAACGGGGCGTGAAGCTGGAGCTTATCAATCCTCCGGAGTCCGCCTTTGTAGACGGGGTGATTATCCGCAACATCCAGGTGAATCTCTATACGGTGCTCCGGGATATCGTTCAGTCCTCCGCCATCGAAAAGATGCAGAGCGAAATCGACTCCCTGAAGCAGATTCCCGTCTCCAAGCTCATAACCAACAGCATCTTCACCAGACTGCGTCTCGCCAGAACGCTGATCCCGGGACAGAATCCCAACGTTGCCGTATGCTGGGGCGGTCATGCCATTAATCAGACGGAATACGATTATGCCTATGAGGTAGGCGTGCGTCTCGGGCTCCGCAAGATCGACGTCTGCACCGGATGCGGCCCCGGGGCCATGGAAGCCCCCATGAAGGGCGCCTTTTTCGGGCACGCCCTGCAGGGCTACAGCTCCAGCAGATTCATCGGCCTCACCGAGCCTTCCATTATTGCCGCAGAACCCCCCAACCCCTATGTGAAGGAGCTGGTGATTATGCCGGATATCGAAAAACGGCTGGAAGCCTTTGTCAGGTTCGGCAATGCCATTATTCTCTTCCCGGGCGGCCCCGGTTCTGCCGAGGAATTTCTCTATATTCTTTCCGTGAAGCTCCTTAAGGAAAACCGGCACGAGCCCCTCCCCCTGATTCTGACCGGGCCTAAGGAGAGCAGGTCTTACTTTGCCTCTCTGGACACCTTTGCCAGAACCGTGCTGGGAGACAGCGTCTCCAGATACTACGAAATCATCATCGATGATCCCGAAAAGGTGGCCCGCTCCGTCAAGGACGGTCTGGATATGGTACGGGAGCACCGCACCATGACCAGCGATTCCTACTGCTTCAACTGGACCCTGAAAATTCCGGAATATCTCCAGGAGCCCTTTGAGGCCACTCATGCCAATATCAGCACTCTTAACCTGCACCGTTCCGGGAATTTATCCGAAATGGCCTCTAACCTGAGAAGAGCCTTCTCGGCCATTGTTTCGGGCAACGTCAAGGAAGCCGGCATGGAGGAGATCAAAAAGCACGGCCCCTTCATCATCGAAGGGGACAGCGACATCATGGCGGCCATGGACAAGCTCCTTAAGGAGTTTATTGACCAGAAGCGCATCCTGCTTTCCCAGAACGAGTATGTCCCCTGCTACACCCTCCGGAACAGCCAGGAAAAAAGGCCGGAAACGGCAAATTAAGAGGGCTGCAGCCGGGCGTAATGAAGGCGTCCCGAAGATCAGAAGAAGCGCCGGATGAATTCCGGCGCCGCTGTTTATGCGTTTCTGCATAAAGTCAGATTATCTCCCTTTTTTCCTGCCTGTATTCTCTTTCCTTTTTTGCGCCGCCCCTGCCGGTATCTCCGTTAATTCCGGAGCCATGCCGTACTGCCCTGCTGCTCCGTTGGCACTGCTCAAGTCCGCACAGGTACAGTCACACTTATGCAAAATCCCAACAACAAAAACAGAAAAATATTGTTTTTGGGGTGATTTTTCCTCAAAAAATGTAAAACTTCACACAAGATCCACACAATCCCCACAGTACCACACATAATTTTCAGGAAGAACAAATATATTTTTGCAAATTCTGACATTTTTCTTTGTATCCTCAAAAAGCGGGAGTACAATACAGCCGTAAAATGAAATTTTTCCTTCATGAGGAGTCTTGTATGACTATTAGAGTTGGTATTTTAGGATACGGCAACCTTAGCCGCGGCGCTGAAAGCGCCATTGCTCATGCTGATGACATGGAGCTTGTTGCGGTATTTACCCGCCGGGATCCTGCCACCGTGCAGATCAGAACCCCGAATGTTCCGGTGGTTAATGTTTCCGAGGTTGAAAGCTGGAAGGACAAAATTGACGTCATGATCCTCGGCGGCGGCAGCGCCACCGATCTGCCGGAACAGACTCCGGCCATCGCCAGACTCTTCAATGTTATTGACAGCTTTGACACCCATGCCAGAATTCCGGAGCATTACAGCAATGTGGACGCCGCTGCCAAGGCTGCCGGCAAGATCTCCGTTATTTCCTGCGGCTGGGATCCCGGTCTTTTCTCACTGGCCAGACTTTACGCCACCGCCGCTCTCCCGCAGGGCAGCGATTACACCTTCTGGGGCAAGGGGGTGAGCCAGGGGCATTCCGATGCCATAAGACGCATTCCGGGAGTTAAGGATGCCAGACAGTACACCATTCCGGTAGACTCCGCGCTGGAGGCGGTGCGCAGCGGCCAGAACCCCGAGCTTACCACCAGACAGAAGCACACCCGGGAATGCTTTGTGGTTCTTGAGGAAGGCGCCGATGCCCAGGCGGTGGAAAACGCCATCAAGACCATGCCCAACTACTTCGCTGACTACGACACCACCGTGCACTTCATCAGCGCGGAGGAATTAGCGCAGAACCACAGCGGTCTCCCTCACGGCGGCTTTGTATTCCGTTCCGGCACCACCGGTCTCGACAATGAATTCAATAATATCATCGAGTTCAGCCTGAAGCTTGACTCCAACCCGGCCTTTACCGGCAGCGTGCTGGCCGCCTATGCCAGAGCCGCTTACCGGCTGAATCAGGAAGGCCAGACCGGAGCCCGCACCGTGCTTGACATTGCTCCGGCATATCTGGTGAACCTTTCCGGCGATGAACTGAGAAAGCATTTTGTCTAAGCTGAAACAGTTTCCCTTTTAATAATACTCCTTTTTGCCGCATCCTACGGGTGCGGTTTTTTTTTGGAGACTTCAGGGAAAAACGGCGGCAAAAAGGAGACAAAAAGGGAGGCATAAAAGGGATCTAAGGCACCGGGAGATAAAAAAACCGGCGGAAAAATTCCTACCCGACATTGGTCAGTATTTTTTCGGAATTCTTATCCCCTCTGAAGAAAATCAAGATTTGATTCACACTATCAAACCGTGACTAGAATTAATGTGAACCTAGTCACGTAAATCACCACAGTGACTTTACATTTTCAAATATGTGATAGACGTGACAAAATTAGATGTACGTTCTTTATGATTGGTATATATGCAGGTAATCTCGTAGCC
>NZ_JBGVBR010000108.1:0-15830 GCF_045225735.1 Succinimonas sp.
ATGAAGTCCCTGTATGACGGCTTTCAGTTTTCCATAGAAAATGAAACGACTGTATACAATCCCTGGTCAGTTCTTTCGTTTCTCTCAGATCCGGAACAGGGTTTTTTGAATTTTTGGTATTCCACGAGCGGCGGGACTCCGACAGTTCTTATAAAATACCTTGAGAAAACAGACTTCCTGGATCTCTTCAATAAGCTGAGCTATCGGCTTAAGGAAGGTTGTCTTGAGGATTACCTGGTAGACAAAGATGCGCTGATGGCAAAATCAGATCCGGATCAGATTCCTATGGAAATGCTGCTTTATCAGACCGGCTGTTTTACTTTGAGAACGGAGGCTCCCGCTCTGGCAAAGCTGGTCATTCCCAATGACGAAGTGTCAGAATCGCTCCTCAGGCTGTCTTTGGACATCTGCCACATAACACCCTCTGTAATTACCAGAAGCAAACTGAATAAAATAGGCTCTCTGGTTGATTCTGGCGATATTGCCGGAATTTTTGACCTTTTCAATGCGGTTCTCTGCGAGGGAATAAGCTCGCATGCCAAAGTTTTTGAAGATGAAAACACCGTCCGGGATTTTATCTACGTGCAGCTTCCCCGCGAGGGGATTCTGAAATCCCGGGAAAAAGTGAATGTTCACGGCTATTCTGATATGGAAATCAAGACCAGAACCGCAAAACTGGTGATTGAATTCAAAAGGATGCGGAAGGGATTTTCTCAGAAGGCTGCCATGAAGAAGGCTCTGGATCAGCTCAGAACTCATGATTACGGCGTCACCGCAGAAGACATAAAGCTTATTCAGGTCGGCATGGTGATATCCCCGGCACAGAAAAAGCTGGTGGAATACCAGATTCTGGATGATAGGACTTAGTTCCGGATCTGAAGGAGTTCATTAATGGCCAAAAGCATTCTTTCCGACAACCCTGTAAGGTTTGTCTGATACGTCAGGGCTTTGGTGAAAAAAACTGATTGTTCCGAACATAGTCGAAATACTCGATGACGTAAAAGCATCACAAAGAGGTTCCAGAAGTCAGTTCTTCCCCGGGTTAAAAGCGGCTGGATACTGGTTTGCCGGCCGGTAATTCACTGACCATGCCATAGTGTTCGCCATGCCGTGGTGTTACAGTAAAATTACGCGCAGCGCAGAAGGCGTGGGCCTGCACAAGCACAGCAACAGTTTCTGCGCTCCCCGCATACTGACTGAGGCTGTTTGCGATATCTGCAATACCGCGCCTTCTGCCGTTTGCCGAAATGCGTTTTCAGGAATTTCAGACCGTGCCCTCATACAGCAGCTTATCACCAATCATGACCTGATGAACGCCGCACTCCTTTTTCTTGCAGAAGTTGAAGCTTAGCATATATCCGGTCTGTAAGCGCCAGTAGTCAAGATACTCGCATATCTGTTTTTCTCCTGCTGCGTTATATCTCTCACCCCGCCAGATTTTAAGCTCGACAACATACTGTTCGCCCAGATAGTCGATGATAACGTCCGTCCGGGTCTGATCCCGGGTCTGTGCCTCAATATAGTAATTTCCGGTACCGTTGATGATTGGTTTTAGGTAGAGCAGAAACATCTCCCGGCCGTCTTTTTCTTTGAACTTTTCGACCAAGGGGCCGCAAACTTCATGGTACGTGACGATAAAGCGTTCCATGACAAGGCGCAGGTTCAGTCTGCCGTCCGACACAAACATATTTTTTGCCAGCTGACCTTCGCGGCTGAAAACGCTGTTTTGCAGTTCCTCATCGGACAGAAAAAGATTGTACAGCACCGTTTCAAATATGCGGTTGGCGATTCTGACTGTATTGCGGCAGTTTCTTATGAGACCGTACATCTGCATTTCGGTAATGGCATCCTGCTGCGGGTTATAGGCCAGCTTAGTTCCTTCCATCAGGATGCTCCGGATGGCAGCCTTCAGAGCAGGGTAGGCGCTTAGATTTTTGGTCAGGGACTGAAACAGGGTGTTGTTCTCCGTGAGAAGCTGCTTCACCGCATTGTCGATGCCTCTTAAGGTCCAAGCCTCCTTGAGCCCCGCTGCTTCGGCATCGGCAAGCTGACATATTCTGCTTACCAGAAAAGGATAGCCGTTCGTATAGTCATGAATGCTTTTTGCAATTGCCGCGGTATCCATTCCGGTATGATGATCAGCCTCATACTCATCCAGCATGCCTTTGATACCGTCCTCCGAAAGACTCAAATCAATTTTGAAATCATAAGCGATATTCCAGGGGCTGTTCTGTTTTCTGTCATCTCCGGAACGAATTCTGCTTTTAAGATGCTTTATGTCCGTAACTCCGGCCAGAATGACCGAATGAAAGGTATTTATTCCCCGGGCATCACGGTTTATATAACCGTTGCGAAGCTGGGCCAGAAAATCCAGAAAAACCTGATTATTTGTCGCGGAATCAATCGCGTCGATGATCAGAACTAACGGAAATTCAGTTTCGTCGCACCATTCCAGAATGACATCAAAAAAATCACCAAGTCCGGTTCTTTCTTCTGTCCGGGAGAATAGTCCGTTGATTTGATTCCTCGTTTTCTCTGAAATACGACGCTCCTTTTGAAATTCCCTTCTCAAAAGCCGGCAGAATTCCTTTACAAACGTCGCTTCGTTCTGAAATCCGGCATCTCCGATTCCTTCAAAGCTGATGCTGAGCACTATATACCGGGGCGCAAGATCGTGAGCCAGCGCTGTAAGAATTGTTGTTTTTCCGAACTGCCGGGCTCTGCTGATGGTGAAGTACCTTCCGGCATCGACAAGCTGTGTGATTTCCGCCACCTTGTCAGCGATATTCACCATGTAATGCTTGGACGGAATACATTTAGCAGCGGTGTTGAATTCCTTCATTTTAATCAGGCCTTTTACATTTTGCGATCTTCAGCTTCAGCAATTCATGGTGAAATAATGCCATATTACCCGATCTTAAAATGCAAAGGCTATTTTTCTGCAGAGCCTTAATTCAGAGGCCGCAGGAGTTCTGTAATGTCCTTAAATATGGCAACGACTGCCAGCATCTGTCACCGGTTTTCTGAAGCCTGGGCACCGGGCTGATTTAAAGGATCTCCCCGCAATAAAAAACCGGGGTCTCCCCCGGTCTTTTCTGAATAATCTGGGCTTTTGCGGCTCAGTCCTGCATTTCTGTTTGAGCTATACCCCGGCCTTCTTCAAGGCGGCGCCGACGATTTCCTGAGCTTCCTTCTGGATCTGCTTCAGGTGATCCTCGCCCTTGAAGGACTCCATGTAGATCTTGTAGATAGCCTCGGTGCCGCTGGGACGGGCCGCAAACCAGCCGTTCTCGGTTACCACCTTGAGACCGCCCAGAGGAGCTCCGTTTCCGGGCGCCTCGGTAAGCTTGGCAATGATCTTTTCGCCGGCCATGGTCTCAGCCTCCACCAACGCCGGATCCAGCTTGGAAAGCACCTTCTTCTGCTCGGTGCTGGCCTCGGCATCCACCCGGTTGTATACGGATTCGCCGAACTTATCCCGGATTTCGTTATAGAGAGTCTGAGGATCCTTCCCGGTAACCGCCAGAATTTCCGCGGCCAGGAGACACATGATGATGCCGTCCTTGTCGGTGGTCCAGACCTTGCCGTTACGGCGCAGGAAGGAAGCGCCGGCAGATTCCTCGCCTCCGAAGCCGCACTCGCCGGTATAAAGCCCCGGAGAGAACCACTTAAAGCCTACCGGAACCTCTTTAAGGGGACGGCCGATGCTCCCCACCACTCTGTCAATGATGGAGGAGGAAACCAGAGTTTTGCCCACAGCGGCTTCCTTGCTCCATTCCGGCCGGTGGGTAAACAGATACTGAATGGCCACAGCCAGATAATGGTTCGGATTCATAAGACCGGACTTGCAGACAATGCCGTGCCGATCATAATCCGGGTCATTGGCCACGGCGATGTCGAATTTGTCCTTGAGGCTGATCAGACTGGCCATGGCATAGGGGCTGGAGCAGTCCATTCTGATCTTGCCGTCCCGATCCAGCGTCATGAAGCTGAAAGTGGGATCCACGCGGTAGTTCACCACCTCAATGTCCAGTCCGTAGGTTTTGGCAATGAGATCCCAGTAGTAAACGCCGGAACCGCCCAGAGGATCCACGCCGATCTTGATGCCGGCCTTCTTAATGGCCTCCATGTCGATGATGTTGATGAGATCGTCCACATAGGGCTTTCTCATATCCTCCTGCTGCACGTTGGGCATAGCCAGAGCTTCTTTGAAGGATACTCTCTTTACGTCTCTGAGATCCTGCTCCAGGATTTCATTGGCTCTGTCCTGAATCCAGCCGGTGATCTCGGTGCCGGCAGGTCCGCCGTTCACCGGATTGTACTTGATGCCGCCGTCCGTGGGAGGATTGTGGGAGGGGGTGATCACGATGCCGTCAGCCAGATCCGCGGTACGGCCCTCGTTATAGGTCAGTATCTGATGAGAAATAACCGGAGTGGGAGTATAGCCAAAATCCTTTTCAATTCTCACCTGACAGCCGTTGGCGGCCAGTACCTCCACCGCAGTGGCCAGAGCGGCCTCTGACAGCGCATGAGTATCCATTCCCACAAAAATCGGGCCGGTAACGCCCTCCTTGGCCCGGTATTCGGCGATAGCCTGACTTACCGCAAGAATGTGAGACTCGGTAAAGGCGGAATTAAAGGAACTTCCGCGATGTCCTGAAGTGCCGAAGGTCACTCGTTCCTCGGCCTTGGTCATATCAGGCTTGTTAAGGTAGTAAGCCGTCATGAGACGGGGAATGTTGGTGAGATCTTCCAATCGGGCAGGTTTGCCGGCAAGGGGATGTAAAGCCATGTTTGATCCTTGAAAAATAATTCTTCTCTTCAATCAGTAAACTTTCAGTCAAATTCCGCGGTAAAAAAGCCTTCTCGAAAAAAAAGGTTTTCAGAGTTTTTGCTGGTGTTAAATATATCACATTTCAGCCGGCGGTGTCACCTGCCGTCGCCTGACCATGCGACATCAGAACGGTCTGTTTGGCGGTGACAGCCGGAACCTTCATGCATCCCCCGGAGCTTTCCGGAAAACCTTCCGCCGCCCTGTTACTCCTTTTCGGGCGCGGCCATGCGGGTCTTTCGCTCCCAGCCGGCTTCTTCCATATTATGGACGTTTTCCCGTTCCTGAGAGAGCTTTACCGGAGCTCCGCCGTCATCATCCTCCAGCACAAAATCCTCGCCGGCATGATCTCTGGGGTAAAGACTCCCGGCGCATTCCTCGAAGCAGATCTGCGCTCCGGATGACAGGTGATCCGCGAGAATGACAAAGGTCTCCTCGAACTCCTCCCCGTCCTCCGCCTCAGAGGAGGCCCGGCAGTACTCGCTGAGATCCCCGATAAACTCCCGGGCCTCCCGGGAAAGCTCGCTGTCCTTCTTCTTGTTCTTCCGGAGGGAAAACCCGGTAATGAAGCCGTGGGCCAGTTCAATAAGGGCGGCCGCCCTCTCGGAGGCCCGGCTCCCGTCTCCCGGCAGCAGAAGATGCATCCCTTCGCCGGATAGATACTGTTCAATAATGCCGCTTACGGTCTCTCTCTGCCAGGTGCGGGCATTGCGGGGCATGGGCTCGCCGTCATTGATGAGATTCAGGGTCAGTTCCTCGAAATCCCGGCCGTCCTCCCGGTAGCCGCCGGCGATAAGGCCCATGAGAAGACCGTAGACATCGGCAGGCGAACCGTAGATTCCGGCTCCGCGCAAAAGCTCCAGAGAGTCATTGTAGTTGAGCGCAATTTGCATAGGGGTAATTCTCCGTAAGTGGCAGGTATTCAGGTTTTCCGCATGGTTGCCGCAATGTTTCCGTATTGCCGCTGCAGCGTTCCCGCATCATGGCCGCATTATAAAGCATCTCAAAAAATCTGAGTATAATTTGCTCAGGATCACATTATTCATGTATAATTCCCTCCGGTGGTCAATTACTGACCATGCGATCTTTAACCCATCAGCAATCAGCATTCGAGTTACCATCATGGAATCAGCATCCAAAGATACCCGCGGCTCCTTTGCCGCAAAAAAGACTCCGGCTACTCCGAAAGGACTTTTAGGCATCGCTGTGCGAGCCGCCCGCGCCGCCGGGGAAATCATCAACAGAAACTTTGAAGACCGGGATCATATTACCGTGCAGGAAAAGGCCAAGGATGATCTGGTATCCAATGTGGATCAGGAATGCGAGATCGCCATCAGAAAGGTGATCGCCCGCTACTACCCCGAACACGGTGTTCTGGCCGAAGAAAGCGGCTATTCCCAGGCCGGTCAGGATTCAGATTATCTCTGGGTCATCGATCCCATCGACGGCACCGCCAATTTCCTCAAGGGCATTCCCCATGTGGCGGTTTCCATCGGCATTAAAATCAAAGGCATTACCTCCGTGGGCGTGGTCTACGATCCCATCAGAAACGAAATGTTCACCGCCGCCAAGGGCGAGGGAGCCATTCTTAACAACAAGAAAATCCGGGTAAGCGACCTTAAGACTCTTGATACCGGGATTTTTGCCACCGCCTTCCCCTTCAGACAGCGGCAGCATATGGAGCATTACCGGAAAATTCTCACCCGGGTCATGGATCGCTGCTCCGATATCCGGAGAGCCGGCGCCGCCAGTCTGGATCTGGCCTACGTGGCCGCCGGCCGCATGGACGGCTACTTTGAGCTCTGTCTCAAGCCCTGGGATTTCTGCGCCGGCGAGCTTCTGGTACGCGAGGCCGGGGGCATCATCACCGATTTCGAAGGCAAGCCCGAGTATGCCAAGAACGGCAACATCGTAGCGGCCAATCCCTACATCATTCAGAATCTTCTCCGGGAGATCAAGGCCGCCTGAAGCTTTCAGGCCTGACCCTGACACCCAGCCGGCTTCGGTTAACTCCGGAGCCGGTTTTTTATTGCCCGGCCGGTTCCGGATTCTCTCAGCTAGGACACCGTCCGGGCAATTATCTGGGCAAAAAGCTTCTGGAGAAGCGGGGGCACCGCCTTGCGGCCGCGTTTCCGGGCCTCGTCCACAATGGCCAGGGCCATGCCGGGCTTGGTCATTTTTTTCAGGGCCACCTCAATGATCCGGCCTTCGGTTTCCGCGCGGCCGGTAAGGCGGGAGGCCTTCCGGTACACTTCTTCAAACCCGTTCTCAAACAGGAAGTGCTCAATGTCGCTGCAGGGGAGCAGGGTTACCTGGTTGCCGCCCCCGGCATGGGAGGCCTGACTGGCATACTTGATCCCCGCCTCGTCGCCGTCCGCAATAAGGTGCCAGACGATGCCCAGCTGACTGGCCAGCTTGATCAGCGGGGCCGCCCCGCACTGCGCGTATTCCACGAGACGCACCCCCTCCGCCGGGAGGGAGATCCCCAGAATGGAGGCGAATTCGTTCAGCAGCCAGATTTCCGTCTCCCCTTCCACAAAGACCCAGGAGCGGGCAAAAAGCGTCATGGGACGGTTAAGGCGGATATGAAAGGCGATTTTTCTGAGATCATCGCTGGTAAACTTCCTTTCGTCCACCTGATGGCAGCAGGTCATATCGGATTTCCTGGCGCAGCGTCTGATATCCTCCAGACTGACCGTGGTGAGAATATCCCCGGAATTGGTGGTGATAATCTGCTGCATGGGAAGAAGATCCAGAATATTCCAGACGTTAAAAAGCACCGTGGGATGGAGCCGGCTTTCAATATCCTCAAAGATCACAATGGGCTTGGCCAGCCGGTCGATGCGGCGCCCTCCGGTAGCATCCAGGAGGGATCCGGCAATATAGCCCAGCAGGATGCGCACCTCCCGGGGACTGGAATTCCTGATGAGCTTCTTAAGAGAGCCCAGGGATTCGTTGGATATGGGCCGGGCCACAATCTCGTTCAGGGTGCGGCGCCTCCGGCCGGTTCTTTTGCCCATAAGAGGCGGTATAAATGAAAAGTAATGCTCGAACAGGATATTGATGGCATCGATCCCTTCCCTGACCGTCTTCACCGGGATCACCTCCCCGTCGGTGGCGCTGACCGCCCGAAAAAGCTCCATCAGCTTCTCCTGACTGGCAGCGGGAGGCGCCAGGGGATCTCCGTCATCCGGAACGGGAACGTCGGTTCTGTCGGTAATGGCCACCTGCCGGCTGTCCCGGATCCGGAATACCGGACTCAGTCCCAGAAGACAGCGCACCTGTCTCATGGTATTCATATTCATGAGAACGCCGTTCCGATCCAAAAAGCCGTGGGTGGTAAAAATGGTGCCGTTGGCATTCATGGTGGCTCCGGCATAATAATAAACCCGGCAGAAGGAATCCTTCCCCCGCACCCAGCAGGGCTTGAGCCGGCTGAGCTTCATGGTACTCATGGCGGAACCGAGATGCCCCTCCCGGAAGGTCAGCACAAAGCTGAGCTGCCGTTCCCGGGGGGCGGCCTCGCCCCGGCGGTACTCCTCCCGGTATTCCTGATAATCCTTATGAAAATCCTCCTCGGTGAACTCATAGGGAATGTCGCCGTTTCCCAGCAGCGAAGCCAGGCCCCGGAGCAGGGAGGTTTTGCCCCAGGAGTTCTCGCCGATAAACACGGTTTTTTTATTGAAGGCCGCAGACATGCGGGATATCCCGCGGTAGTTCTTTATTTCGATGCGTTCCAGAAACATATTGCTTATCCAGAGATTTTGGGGGTTCCCGGAGGCCGGCCGCAAACACCGCATGGCAGGCAGAGGAAAGCAGGAGCCGGGAATCCTTAAGAAAGGGCTTTCAGATATTCTATCACTCTCCGGCGCCGTTTGATGAGCCGGCTTTTGTTCCGGAGACTTCCGGGGGCGGAAAAACTCCCGACTCCCTCCGGAAAAAAAATCGCAGGTTTTCCTGCCTTATTTCTTAAAAAGAAGCGGCAATTTTGATATACTCTTCACAGTACTGAGAACGGTACCGGCAGCCCCGGTTTTTACGAACGGGATTGCCTGTCCGCCGCAGTTTTTGGAGAAACGAAAACGGATTTTCCACCCAGACCCATTAAGGTAATCATGAAGATTTTTTCATCTATTTTAGCCGGCGCCGCGATGCTGGGAATGTCCCTGAGCGCCGGAGCCGCCACCTTTGCCACCCCGAAGAACTACAGCATTATCATAGTGGACGGAGCCAAAACCAGCAGCCTGATATCTGACACCAGAGAGATTGAACTCGCTCCAGGTCAGCATCAGATCGTGGTTTTTTTCAAAGGTCTTTTCAAGCATGGCGGGGATCAGATTATCGCCACGGCCTCCGATCCCATAGTCATCAATATCCCGGATATTCAGGAAAACGACTCTATTACCTTTACCTACCCCCGCATCCGTGATTACAGCAGCGCTCAGGACTTTGCCGATCACCAGACCATAACCATCACCAATAACGGCGAAAGCGTCTCCAAGGATAAGGCCTCCTATTTTATCCTTCAGTCTGACAAGGGGTTTCAGCTGGATCGGGATTTTCTGACAGAGCTGAATTCTCTGGGACTTCTCTATGTTTCTCCGGAAAACACCGTAAAGCAGAACCGGAACGACCAGAAGCTTTCCAGCTGCCGGGACAGCGGCTTCACGGACTGCCCTGACACCATCAAGTCCACCGCCGAAGCCAGAAATACCTACCTCCAGAACAGCGAAGGGAAAAGCCTGCAATCTTCCGAGGGCATTCCCATGACCACGGAAGCAACGCTGCCGCAAAAGCCCAAGGCTGACGCTCAACCGGCAGCCAATGTCCCTCAGGTCAATCAGCAGATGCTGGACGGCCTGAAGTCAATCTACAACAGCGCAGATCCGACCACCAGAAAGGCCTTCCGGGAATGGCTTAATAAGAACTGACCATAATCCTGGTCCCACGACATAACTCTTATCGCATCACGGCGCAGCCTCGGGCTGCGCCTTTTTTGTATCTGCCCCGCATAAAAGCACGGCTTAACCGAACTCTCTGAAGAGTCTAATTGCTGATCAACTGGATATGCCCCGCCTTCTGAAGAATATCCCCGCGGGAAACGTAAAGAGATCCGGGACAAAAACCGGAATGAAAGAAAACGGAAAGGCTGAAGGAGAGCTCCGTTAAGCCGGAGACTCCTCAGCCAGCCCCCTGTTTTCAGGCCCCGTTACAGTACTCTTCGTATGCGGCAAAGATCCGCTTTCTGCTTTCAATGCCGTAAAAGGTAAGACGCCTCATCAGTAATTCCAGAGCCCCCCTGAGATCATCATGACTGCATTTAAGATCCAGGAAGGACAGAATCTCCACCGTTAGCTCCGGCAGGTTGATCCCAATGCGGAAGCTGTCCGGCAGAAAATCCGCGTCATTCAGGCTGAGGATGGTTTTCTGGAGATCCTTAAAGGCGGGCTGGTAAAGATCCTCGATTTCCATGATAACTCCCGAAGCCGCAAGCCGGCTCTGCTCCTTATCATAGGTCAAGGTCACATGCATGTCGTTAAGCTCGTTTTCGGAAACCCCGGTTTTCGGATCCAGCGGATTCAGCGGCATGTCACACTCTGCAAAAATTTCATTCAGACTGTCAGTCATTTATATTTTCCTCTTTCCTCTGCCTCCGGCCGGCGCTGCCGCCGGAGGACTGACGGCTATTAAAATTCAACCTCGTAGGAATTGTTCTTCACCAGAGATTCCTCAGCCGAAATGCTGACCTTGAACACCGCGCCAGCGCTTATCTTGGTAGCGGTGGCATCAATCTTCTTGGTGGTGTTAAAAACAATCTTCAGGGGCAGGAAATCCTCATCCTTCATAGCATCGACCTTTTTCCCGATCTTGTTAGCCAGATTACCCTTTTCTGCATGGGTGAGTTCCTTACGGATCCGGGCCAGAGCCGATTTCTTGCCGGTGCGGACAATTTCCATCGATTCCAGATTTTCACCACTGTTCTGGATGAGATTAAGCTTGGCAATGGCCTTGTCCATCTGTCTCTTGGTGAAACCATACTGCTTCATGGTTTTGGTGAGGAACGAAATGTTCTTGGTCATCACGTTGGTATCGCCGCCCTTGGTCTCTGGGGTAATGGTGGTGTGCCGATCCACCCTTTTGAGATCATTCTGGAGAAGGTTGGTCTCAAAGGTTCTGGTATCATCGCACTGATAGGTGACTCCGACGTTAATGTTCAAGAGTTCATTGGCATCAGTACCGGCTTCAATATCAAGGTTAAACCTGAAATGAGTCGTATCCAGTCGGTTCAGCAACCCCTCAAAGGAGTTAACCATTTTTTTTACGGTGTTGGCAAAACTCCTCGCCTGCTTTATCACGGGAACCTTGTCCCCCAGCCAGTTAACGAAGTCATCCACATCGGCCACGGCATTATTGGTAATATTGGTCGTGGCAAAATTGACCAGGCTTTCAGCAATAAAACGGTTTTTGTCAAACTCCCATTTTTCCACATCGTCCTTCCAGCCCCATTCCTGCTTGTCGGTAGACAAATACTTGTGGGAAGAAAACTTGTCAATAATGTAGGTATTAAAGACCTGGTCGCTGAGCGCCTTCTTGTGATCGGTAAAGAAGTGCGCAATCTTGTTCCAGGAGTTAATTTCCTTGACCTTGTCGTTGTAATTCTTGATGTCGGTGTCCTTGAGCACGTCTTTAGGGAGATCCCCCAGAGCAATTTCATCATCCTTGTCAAGACCGGCGTCTTCCTTGTACTTGTCAATCTTGTCCTCGACATTTTTCGTCATTTCAGAGGGATTGGCGCCGTCCAGAAGCTTGTTTTTCAGAGAGAAGGAGGCCTCCAGTCCGGCGGATGCGGAAAACGAGGTATTCTTGGTAAAGGTCTGTGTGGTAGCCCCGGTCTCCCGCACCCACTCCTTGGATAATTCCATATCGGCGCTGGCGGAGAACTGCCAGGGATCATACATACTGGTATCCTCGCCGCCCTTGATTATCTGACCGGTTCCCTTGATCCCGGCTTCCGCAGAGGCCTCGAAATCAAAGGACTTCGCAGTTTCGGCCCGGAGATCCTGTGCCTTCTGGAAATCTGAGCGCTCAAGCCGGCCGGCCATGATCTTGGCCAGGAAATCCGCAGCATCCTCCTCCCCCAGGGTAACCGCATAGGTCTTCTGATACTTGCCGTTCAACTCCGCTTCCACTTTCACCGTGGGATCCGTAACGGTGCCGATAGTGCCTCCGGCGCCCGCTCCGGCAGTGATGTTCGTGGACATCCGGAAGGTATACCCGCCTTCCTCCAAACGCTCGATTTCAAGATTGGAACCAGCTCCCAGAGACAGCTTGGCCTTGGCTCCGATCTGGAGCTTGCCTACCTCAAAATTCTTTCCGGCCTCCAGGGAAATCTTATTATCCTTGGTATGCACCAGCATCTCTCCGTCGTTCAGACTAGTGAGCACCTTGCCGGAAATCGCCTCATACACCTTGGGATCCTTGCGGGAGCTAAAGAAGGACTTAATCCCCTTAAAGATATTGGTAAAGGTGTTCACCACTCTGGTGGAACGAATGGCGCGGCCCGCATAGCGCAATGCTCTTTTCGCATGCTTTGACTTACTGGTGGTGTCATTGCTGTAAAGATCCGAGGAGGTGAGCTGCCTTATCATCTTTTCCAGCACCACGTCATCCACCGCCAGATCGGCCTTGAGATTGCGCGCGGCCTCCCTGATCAGGTCGTCCCTGCTCTTGCCGTTAAGCGTTTCGTTATTGGAAAAGTCATACTTAAAATCGGCATAGGTCTTGAACTTGTTGTCATAGGCCACCTTGCGTAGCGCCTTCTCCGCCAGCAGGGTGACAAACTCGTTGTTCATAAGCTCCCTGACCCGGACATCATCGTCACTGCTGGCCGTGCGGAAACCGCTCATAAGCTCGGAAAGAGTGCGGGACAGTCCTGTGGTGGTGCTTACCAGCGCCGTTTTGAGTTCGGAAACCGCGGTCTTGTCCGAGGGGAAGATCTCCTTAAAGGTGTCGGTGAGCCTCTGCTCGTGGCTGATCCCGGAACCGTCATTAAATTCCTTCGCAAAATACGGCGACAGGTACATGAGGGCGCTGGAAATGTTATGAGTGCGATCCTGAGCCAGCTTTGCGGAGACCTGACTGTAAAGATTCCGCATAATCTGGTCGGGATGAGCCCGGTTTTTCCGGAGTTCCTTCCGGGCCGAATCGATAAATTTCTGCAGATCCTTTTTCAGCTGCTCTCCTTCCTTCTCGTTCTCCACAAAAATATTATTTTTGGGATCGAACATCTCATCGGTGAGCTTCAGATTGTTAAGAGCGGTAAGGCAGGCATTTTTGGAAACCTGGCTCTTTTGCATGCAGAAGCTGAGAATGGACTTATCATCGTAGTAGTTTTCCGTGAGAACGGTAAACTCGCCCAGAGCGTTATTGACAACATTGGCATTATTCTGGTTGCCGGGATTGAATATCTGGGCCATATAGTTCAGTTCCACCAGGCGGGACTCAAATTCCTCTTTGTCCGGATGGCAATTGATGAGAGCCGCCTCGGTCTGGAGCGCTTTGCTGTCCAGAGCCAGATGTCTGAGCTTGACATAGGTCATAAAGGCAAACTTAAAGTCTGAGGATTCCCGCATTTCCGAGGGCACCCTTGCCAGGGCTTCGCGAATGGCTGTAATCTTGGCGGGATTTTTGAAATCCTCCGCAGAGATCCCGAAACAGGTCTGTCCCTTAGGCAGAATATCCAGTATGGTTCTCGCACCCAAGGTCTCCAGAGAGGCGGCCAGCACCCCCAGTCCTTGGCTCCCCTGCAATTTCGACACATCCTTAAGGAGTTCCTCGGCACTCTCAATGTTCTTAGCCTCGGTTCCCACAGCGGAAGAGGATTTATGACTGAATTCCACCAGATCTTTAAGATGGAGGTTATTGATGAGCTCGCGGTTCGCATTAATGGCATCTTGATTATGCTGTCTGATTTCATCAAGAGTCGTCTTTTGGGAAGCGATAAAAATATTGGTCATCACGGCCATGTTTTCATCCTTCTCCAGGAGCTTCAAAACATCGCCGCCGGTTTCGCATTCCCTTAATTCGTTACGGAGCCTGTCGAATTCCTGTTTCTGATCATTCCCAATGTCGGCCTGATTCTTGAAAACCTGCTCGTTGCCGTTCATAAAGTCCAGAGCCTTCGGCCCCATGGCTTCCGCGATTCTCTGGGTAACATGAACCGCCGACAGCTTGCCGCAGCTTTCCGCAAAATCACTATGGTGCATGGCCAGGTTGAAGAACTTGAGGAAGGTGGTCATCTGGGTATTCTTGATATTGACCGTCACGGGATCAAAGCCGTCGTATCTTCCGACATAAACCTTGTTGTTGTCTGCTGCGGCCTCGTCGGCATTGTCCACAATGCCCATTGCCGCCCGGAAGCCGGCATTGTTCCTGAAGTCCTCATGCCGGCCCTGCTCCGCATCCTGAGCGGTGGGATGATCGGCCAGATACTGATGATAGGCCGCCTTGATAATAATGTTTTCCACAGTGCGGAGATCGTTGAAGCAGTTATGGTTTTTCAGTGTCCGGGCCAGATTGTTGCCGGGCTGGCAGATTTTCTGATAAGCCGTTTTAAGATCCTGCATGGTGATATTCGTGATGGTCTTGTTTGCCGCCTGATCGCCGGCGCCGTCGTTAACAATCAGATTGATGCAGGCCAGAACGTCATTGGTAAGCTCTAGCTTCTGGGGGAGATGATCCATGATCACGCCGGCGGACTCGGAAAGATTGTCCCGGGATATGCCGCTTAAGAGCTGGGAAAGCATGGTGGAATCGCTGACTTTGGCTTGAATGAGAGCGGAAGAGATGTTATTGATGCAGTCCCGCACTTCATTATCGGAAAGATCCTGGGCCTCCAGTCTGAGGAGGGAATCCGTAAACTCCGGACTCTTCATAAGTCTCTGCAACAGCATCGGGGAGTAATCCACGGTTTTCAGGACATGGGCAAACAGATCTCTGTTCCCGTTAGCCAGTCTTTCCAGATTGTCTCCCGAGCCGGCCCTGATGGTATTTAAAACCTCCTTCAGGGTCGCCACTTCAGCGCTGATGCGGGAAGCATGATCCTTGCCGGCACCGGCGTAAAGAGTTTCCTCATCCCCTTCTGAGAGATATGATGCGGCATCCTCCTTGATAAGATTAAGCTGCTTGATGCGATCCAAAACCTTATTGCAAAAATTCGTTACGGTCTTCTTGGTATTTTCCTCCCCCATGCCATTAGCTCTCAAGTCATTAAGCACCGCGGTCTTTCTGTCGTTAATGCTATTCCGGGCATTGTCAAGATCCTGGAGCTCCTTTCCGAACCGTTTCAGGCTGCCCTTAGAAAAATCCCGCAGCAGACTCAGAGTCCGGGGATCCCTATCGTCTGATTTCATGGTCTCCCGAAGGCTGGCCTCCCCGGAGGCGAACTCATTCACCATCTTCTGGGCATCAATGGAAGGAAGATTAAAGAAGATTCCCAGATCCGCCTTCTTCCCGATTCCGGTAAGGTAGTGCTCGCATTTTTGCAGCAGAGTGCCCATGCCCAGGAGATCCGCAGAGCTTTTAAAGCTGATCTTGACATGGGATTCCATGGACTTAAGAACCTTCTGCTTCAGTTCAAAACGGTTATCGATAATGTCCGCGTATTTTTTCTTGATATCGCTGATAAGGGTGAGAGCCCGATTTTTATCTTCCTGAGCTAGCGCTCCCTGACCATCCACATAGATGGAAAGTCTCTCCGCAATCCCGGAAAGCTGGCTTTTAATTTTGTCCCGATTCTCCGAATTGTAGCTGCCATTCATAATGGTATCCAGAAGCTTGGTCGCATCTGCTTTAAGCCGGGCCGCATCCTCAGAGAGCTCCCGCCGGTTTCCGAAGCAGTAGGTGTTCACCAGAGACTTAACCATCTCCCCGGCAAATTTATCGAGATCCATAGCGCCCTTGGCACTCGTGAACAACATCCGGGAGGTCTTCTTAGTTT
>NZ_JBGVBR010000109.1:0-9328 GCF_045225735.1 Succinimonas sp.
ATCGGTATTTCTCTACCGCAGCAAGTTCGGCGCCGCGGATCCGGTGGATGTGTTTCTGCCCATTCTCATCGCCACCTCCTGCTCCACTCTGGCGGGTTTTCTGGCAGCGGCCCTGTTCCAGAAAATCAATATCCTGAAGTTCCCGGTGCTCCTGGCTCTGGGCGGACTTCTGGGCCTGGTGGGCGGAGTGTTCGTCTGGTCGCTGTTTGCCGGAGCCGCGCTGGCCTCCCAGGCCTCCTATGCGGCCAACGGCGCGGTGCTCCTTTTTATCGGGGGACTTCTGTCTTACGGCCTCCTGAAAAGGGTACCCGTTTACGAGGAGTTTATCAAGGGAGCCAAGGAAGGCTTCCGGGTGTGCATCGACATTCTGCCCTACCTGGTGGCCATGCTGACCGCCATTGCGTTTCTGCGGGCCGGAGGCGTGCTGCCGCTCCTCCTCTCCGGCATCAAAAAGTTTTTTGAAGGGCTGGGCACGGGGACGGAATTTGTGGACGCCCTGCCGGTGGCCTTTATGCACCCCTTCTCCGGGGGAGGCTCCCGGGCTCTGATGCTGGACACCTTCAACACCTTCGGCGTGGATTCCCTGACGGGGCATATCGCCGCGGTGATGCAGGGATCCACGGAAACCACCTTTTACGTGCTGGCAGTGTATTTCGGGTCAGTGGGCATCACCAAAGTCAGACATGCGGTAACCTGCGGCCTCATTGCGGACTTCACCGCCATGGTGGCCGCCATTATTGCGGGGATGCTGTTTTTCGGGTAAGGAACGGCAGAAATAATGAGCCCGGTCAGGAAACAGTTTCCCGGCCGGGCTTTTTTATGTCGTTTTGCAAGAAGGCTTAGAAGAGCGGGGCTTTGAAGACCGGAGTTTCTGATGAAAGAGTATTGCGTCCCGGGGTGAGCTTCGGAAAGCAGAATCCGGGACGGCTGAAATCGGGGTGCGGAGCTCTCCCCCTTCTTCTCCAGCTTTCCCTTCGGCCTTCACTTCCGCTTCCGCCTTGCATTGTCCGCCTTGCCTTTCTTAAAAGCCCCCGCATTTCAGCGTTAAAGCAAGGTCTCCAGCAAAGAGCGCATCCCGAAAAACAGCAGAATAACCGCTGCGGCCTGCAAAAGGGCCCAGCGGGCCGCCTTGCGGACGGATCCCGGGGGAGCGCTGCTGTCCGCTTCAATAAGGCGAATCCTTTTCCGGTAACGCCGCGCTACTGCCATAAGGAGCAGCACGGCCACAGTCAGGGCAATGCCCAGGGGCGGGTTATCCTTGGTCACAAACCAAAGCACATATAGCACCGCACCCAGAAAAAGAGCCTTCATGACAATCTTGACACAGCCTTCTTCACCAGGCAGATAATCCAATAATTCAATCAATGGCAACATGTCTCATGCATCTCCATCCTGTATCCTTTATCCGGCCAGGCGCTCCGGCATCCTCACCCGGTATCCGTTCTCCGGAAACTGAATTGGCAACAAAGTTTTTCAATCCGGAGAGAAGCCGGTCCCGGGCGGGCATCAGGTTCCGGGCAGCGCGCCGCGATTTCTCAAAAGTCTTTCCCCGTATTTACCGTTACTGGAAACGTATAATCACCCCAATCGCTATAACGATCAAAAGCGCCAGAATAAGCACCGCTGACTGCGTAACAGGGTTCACTTCTTTCCTCTGCCGGGATTCATCGGGATCAGAGTTTTCCTCTTCCTTGCCGGACTTCTTCATATGATCCCGCACGGCGGAAACCGCCAAAAGCAGAAATACCAGGCTCATGAAAACACCCGCCAGCGGGTGAAATTCAAAGCATAACATCAGAATAAACGCCAGAATGCCTAACACCGCCAGCGCCAGAATTCCCAGCAGAATGTAGCTGCCGCAGCCCGCCACCGCAGCATCCAATAAAACATCAATCATGACATCAATTCTCCGAAAGCGAAATAAACTGCCAGGTTTTCTGTTCCGGCATCAGAGATCCCCCTGTCAAAGGGCAGCGGCATCCGGGGAGCCCCATGGAGCATTCCTCCCGCGGAACACGCTGTTACCGCCAGAATATGAAGGCTGCAATGCCCAGAAGAACCAGAATAATCACGGCCTCCATGACCGCCTTCAGTTCTTCATTATCCCGACCGGATGCGGAGGAAGCATGGGGCGCTGAGGGAGCAGAGTTTTCCTCCGGAACCCAGGTGCTGTTCTTCTTCAGCTTTTTGACGTACCGCACCACAAAAGCTCCCGCCACCAGCAATATCAGCGGCACGGAATGACCCACTGCCGGACTGACATCCAGAGCCGCCATCAGGAGAAACACCCCGACCACCAGAAACGCCAGCGCGATATAGCTGCTGCACCCCCACAGCGCAAGTTCCATCATAGCCTCCTCAATTCTGAAGCATTACTCTCCCGCCCCGATCCGGCAGTCTTTCTCTGCCCCTCTCACCGCCTCTCTCACCCCCTCTCCGGAAGCTGAAAATCCTCACAGGTATGCGGCGCCGCATTATGAGCGGTAATCAGGAGGCGGTTATCAGAGGGAGCTAATCAAGAAAGCGATCCCCGGTTTCCGCCACGTACATGTCCCGGAGATCCGGGATGCTCATTCGGGGAAACTCGGCGCCGCTCGCGCTTTGGGCCTGAACCTTCCGGGTGAGCCAGTCATAAAAACGCTGAGAATGCTTGCCGAGAGTCCGGGCAGGCTCCCTCCGGTTATACACCAGTCCGGCGACAATTCTCAAGTTCTTCCACTTGGCATAGAAGGGAAGTTTGAGCTTCAGCATAAAGCTCCGGGCATCCTCAATGACATAGCCTTCGATATGGGGGATTCCGGGATCAAGGCTTTCGGAAAGCTGCTTCCGGTACCAGCTCTGAAATTCCGCAAAGCTGGAAAGCGTCAGGGCATGGCGCTTTGCCGGAAGTCCGGCCCGGGCTGCCAGATCGCAGACCTCCTGATAGGAACGCCGGGCAAACTCCAGCTTGTTGTCAATAATGTCCAGAAGCACCAGGCGGTTTTCCTGATAGCGGATAATGTGGGGATCCCGCTTCACGTCAATGCACTCAAAAAGAAGCGTCGCCTGATGCTGCTCCAGATATTCCCGGAGAACCTCCGGACGGGGACAGCATTCCTGCAAAAGATCCCGGAAATAGCCGGCAAAGGCAGATTCGGGATTGGATTTCGAGGTGGTGAAGAGCTTCCCGTCATACCACGACATCAGCCCCAGAAAGCCGTTTTCCTTCACATAAACCTCCGCCGGAAATTTCATGGATTTTTCCAGCTCCGGCAGGCGGGTTTCCGGGCGTTCCCCGATATTGAAGAACTTCCGGTAGCCCCGGGCGGCCATAAAGCCGGAGACCACGTCAATAAAAAGTCCCCGGGCGGTCACAGTCTGCTCGTTCCAGATGCCCTTTCCAAAAGCCTTGTCTGAAAAGTTAAAGGAAGAGATATGACCGAAATTCTTTTCGATAATGTAACGGTTTCTCCGGAGATCCCGCACGAGATCCGGAACTCCCGTGGCCAAAGCCGGATTAAACACGGTGTTCTGGTATTCCCGCGGGGTAATGACGCCGTTCGGAGAGAGCTCCAGGGTACGGAGACAGCCGCCCTTTTCCACCAGGCCCTCCAGACAGAACACGTTGGAAAACAGCCGGGCCGGAGAGTTACCGGTATTGCGGTGTCCGAAGACCTGCACGAAGTTCTCCGGCATGGTTTCATGCCAGACCTCTGCCACCTTCTGGTAGTCATCATGGACGCCCACCCCGTTTATCATGCCGGAGGCGGAAACTGCAATAAGCCCCAGAGGCGGCACTTTGGGAATCCCGCCGTGGCAGACCAGAAACACCCTCCCGCCGTAGGAAAAGTACGCGCACTGCCGGAGACGGCGGCAGAACTGGCGAATGTCCGTTTTGGAAAGATCCTTTATTTGGGGCACCGTTTTAAAGGTGAACTCCCAGCCCCGGAATTCCTGATCCTCGGCATAGCTGCGGAGGCGGGGCTCATGATTCCCCTCGATAAAAATGAAATTGGGGGTGGCGGTATGGGCAATGAAAAACTCCAGGGTCTCCCTGTTTTCCAGACCGCGATCCAGATAATCTCCCAGAAAGATGTAGAGGTACCGGGGATTAATCTCTCCCAGAGCTTCCTTTAAGACCGTATAGCAGCCGTGGATATCCCCGATGATAATAATTTTTTCGTACTGGCTGTAATCCGCGGGATTGAGGGAAATAGCGCAGGTTTTGTTCATAAAAGCACCTTAAAACCATGAAAGCCTGATGACCAGACTGATTGACAGATCCGATGACAATAACTCCGATAACGGCAGATCCGACAGCAGCCAAAAACCGAATAAAGGAAAGAGCCTGATGACAGAAGGATCAAATAGCTGCTAATTCCGCTAGAGGGTGATCCTGTCGTTATGACTGAAGACCTGAACCCAGCCGGGGAGCTTTGCCTTGATAAGCATGCTGTGCATGCGATCAATATCAGCCTCCGGCACCAGCCGCATTTCATCGCGGAGCCGGTTTCTTCTCTTGCATTCTTCCAGAGGCACATCTGAAAAGTCCGCCACCAGCGCCCGGTAACGGTATTCCCTTATGAGATCCCGGTAGCGCAGAAAATCCTCCTCCCGGACATGACAGGCATCCACCACCGTGAGATCCCCGTTCTTCATCCGTATGGCAAGAAGCTTGTCCAGAGCGGCAAACACCAGCTTGTTAACCCGCTGGGAAATCACGGACTGACCGCTGAGATTAAGCACCGGAGCGGAATAAAGAAGACGCAGACTGTCGGTGGACAGAGTGAAGGGTTCCAGGCCGTTCTCCCTGATCCAGCTGGATTTGCCGGAGCCGGGAAGGCCTCTCATGATAACCAGAATACGCATAGCAGATTTCCTGACAATTTGCTGACAATTACCTTTTCTGACAAGTGTCTTGCCGATAGCTTCCTGATCGCCGATAGCTTCCTGGTAAGAAGAGCAAGACAATCAAAGCCGAAGCTGATCGGAAGGATCTTTATTGTTCATGATAACGCCGGAAAACGCCAGTTCCCGTAAAAAACATTGCGAAACAGCCTTAGATCCCCGCAGTTAGATTCCCATAGATACGCTTATGGAGCCGCAGATTCTAAGCTCTCGCAATCCGGATTTTGCCAGAGGATGGGGTCAATTGCGCCGGTTTTATGGGGAAGCCGGGGACAGGGTATCAGGAAAATCTGAGATGAGCCAAGGAACAGAATATCCGGTAAATAGCTAACAGGGACTCCATCGAGCCATTGTGATGTGCCTCCATAGTGCCACCCATTGTGCCATTGCATTGTGCCTCCATTGGCCTCCATTGGCCTCCATTGGCCTCCATTGTGCCACCATTGTGCCACCCATTGTGCCACCAATTGTGCCACCATTGTGCCATTTAATGATGTAGAATTGCCAAAGGCGGCATAAAATGGAATTCCGCAACAGAGCAATAGCATCGGTGACTTTTATGGCCGCACAGGTCGAAAAGAATCCTAAAATCACACAGAAAGAATTAGTCGAGCAGTTTGATATTTCTCGCCGTACATTACAAAGGAAGTTGAATGAATTGAAAGAGAAAGGCAAAATAATCCGTAAAGGTGGCATGCGATATGGTTACTGGGAAGTAAAATGAGGGAATACGGGCTCATTTCATAGGTGTGGATTAGGGATGTCCTCCGATCCGTTATTATCAGATTCAATCCGTAAGATGCTTAAATTCATTCTGAGTGATTTTAGAAACATTTACATCTGTCGAAATCAGAGCCTTATCGATCCAACTATCCTTTACAACAGAGCGATATCTTCACACTGTGATTACTCACTTGGTGATTAACACTTGTGAGTAAGCAGTTTAAAATTCATCAGCTAAAAAAAGAGCCCTCCCGAAGGAAAGCCCTTTTCAAAAAGCGAGTTCTTAATTCGTCTCAGGATCTGAGATCCTGAGCCAGATCCAGCGCAATGTGCTGCGCCTCCAGAAGCAGGGTATCACGCCCCTTGAAATCCGAGGGCAGATCATCCAAGCTCTTCACCGGCGGCTTCCCCAGAGATTCCAGATACTCGTTGGTATCCTTCAGGGCTTCGGCCTTGTCCTTCTCCTGCTCGGCCTTGCGGATATCGTAATTAAGGCTGATGGAATTATCCTTGCGCTTCTTCCGATAGGTCTCATAGTCATTGGCCAGCTTGGCATAGTAGGGATCGTCTTTAACCCGGGCATCATGCTTCTTTTTAAGATCCGGGATATAGGGGCTGAGATCTCCCACCTTGCTGTACTTGGCCGGCTTTATCTGATCCCAGGGCAGAGCATTAGGCTCGTTGTTCTCGCCGAAATCAGCATAGTCGCTGAAGGACGGGAAGGCGATATCGGGTACCACGCCCCGGAGCTGGGTGCTCTGTCCGCTGATGCGGTAGAACTTGGCAATGGTGTAGTGAATGCTGCCCAGAGGCTTCTCGTAGAAGTCGTAAATGCGATCCAGAGGCCGGCTCTGCTGCACGGTGCCCTTGCCGAAGGTGGTATCCCCCACAATCACCGCCCGGCCGGTATCCTGAAGCACTCCCGCAAAAATCTCCGACGAAGAGGCGGAAAGACGGTTAGTCAGCACCACCAGAGGGCCGTCATATACCGACACATTGTCATCATCGCGGTTCAGGGAAACATACCCCACCGCATCCCGCACCTGCACCACGGGGCCGGACTTGAAGAAAAGACCGCTGGAATCGATTGCTTCAGGGAGAGAGCCGCCGCCGTTATAGCGGAGATCCACCACCAGAGCTTCGATATTGTCCTTCTTCATCTTTTCGATTTCCTTCTTCATGTCCTTGGCCAGGCCCATGTAGAAGCTCTTCACGGTGAGCACGCCCACCTTATGACCGTCAATGGTGTTTACCGCGCCCTTGGCCGCGCTGTCCTCAAGATGAATGCGATCCCGGATAATGTCCACGGTGAAGAAGGAAGCGCTGGCACCATCCCCTCTCATGATCTGCAAAGTGACCTTGGATCCCTTGGGGCCCTTTACCATGGGCACAATGTCGGTAAGCAGCATGCCCACCACGTCCACCATTTCCTCGGGCTTGCCGTTCTTGCCGTGCTGCTGCACTCCGACGATTCTGTCCTTGGGCTTGAGGCGGCCGCTCTTTTCCGAAGGAGAGCCCGGCACAATGGAGACGATTTCGCAGTACTCGTCCTTGCTGGTGAGCACGGCGCCAATGCCTTCCATTTCCAGACTCATGGAGCTGTCAAAGCTGGCGGTGTCATCCGGAGAAAGATAACTGGTATGAGGATCAATGGCATTGGCAAAGGCATTTTCAAAGGCGCTGAAGGCATCCTCGTTCTTGGTCTTGACGATGTTTCTGAGAATGCTGGTGTAGCGCTTGGTCAGGTTCTTGCGGATGCGCTCTTCTGAAAACCCCGAAAGCCGGAGATTGAGATAATCGCTTCTGACCACCTGCCGCCAGTACTTCCGGAGCTCCTCGATATTCTTGCGGTACGGGAGCTTGCTGGTATCCACGGTGACGGTTTCATTGCCGGTAAAGTCAAAGCTGTCCGTCTTCAGCACCTCAAGGTAATAGGAATACTTCTCGAAGCGCCGCTTCATGTAGGCCTTGTACAGCTCGTAGGGATAGTCCAGCCGGCAGCTGTCCAGGGCCATGAAAAGGCGCTTCCGGTCATTCTTGAAGCCCTGGATTTCGGACTCAGTGAACAGAGTGCGGTAGCGATCCAGATTGTAGAAATACATGTCATAGACCTGATCCACAAAGCTGTCGTCCAGTCTCACTCCCTTGTAGTGGGAACGCAGAAAATACCCGCGCACCCGGGAACAGGAGGTGTCCTGGCGGGCTTCCGGCTTCAGAGACGGAATATCGCTTTCAGAGGGGATCCGGGTCTGAGCATAGCCGGTTCCCATCAGGGAGGCGCTCAGAATCACGGCCAGAGCAACTTTATTCAGCAACATGCTAACCTCTATTGTGCAAACAGAGACATTAAGATAACGAAATGCGAAAACCCGGTACGTATGTATCTTCACATATCGAATTTTCGCACAATTGATAACTAAAACAGCGGAAGCCGGAGCTTACTTCTGTCCGATCTGATCACTGGACACCTTCACTACCATGCCCATGGACAGCTCCACGGTAACCTTGTCCCGCACTACTTCTCTCACTGTGGCAGGCACGGAACCGCTTCCCCAGAGCACCCGCACCTCAAGACCCGGAACGATCTCCTCCTGAGTCAGGGGAGCAAACTCCTCCCGGGGCCGGGATCCCAAAGGCTTTTCATCATCTGCCGGCTTTGCGGGAGCCCCTTCCGGACGGAATGGTCTTCTGAGTGAGCGCTCGCCGCCGGAATTGCGGTCGTTTCGGTCACCTCTGGGGTTTCTGCCGTTTCTGTCATTCCGCTCATTCCGGTCATTCCGGTCGCCGCGGCTGCGGAACCTTCTTTCGCCGCCGGTCTTGTCGCCGTCATTTCTTCTGCGGATGCGATTCTGCTCGCCGTCGCCGCTCTGCTCCTCGGCGCCACCTGCGGCATTTTCAGCATTCTCGGCACTCTTTTTCCGGAAGAAGGGGCGGCGGTTCTTCTTTCTTTCCGCCAGCACCGCCTCGTAGCGGGCCCGGGATTCCTGATATTCCTTCGCAGCATAATCCGCATGCTCCTGGGAAACCACATCAACCTCATTGCCGTCTATATCGATGCGGGGAGCTCCGGCCTTCACGCATTCCAGATAGCTCCAGCGGGTGGTGTAAACCCGGAGAGCGGCCCGGATCCTGCTTTTGGAAAACTCCGGATCAATTGCGGCAATCCTTTCCACCAGGTCATTGAAGATGCCGATTCTGAGAGGACGGGGAGAGGCATCCTCCCGGCCTTCCTTGATAAAGTTCGCCGGGAAATGCTCGCACAGAAAATCAACATCGCTGCGCACCTTGGCAATCTTTTCAGCCTTTCTGACTCTGGCCTCGGCCTCTAACCGCCGGGCCTTTTCCTCCGGGGTTTCCGGAGCTTTGGCATTAGCTTCCTCCGAAATAGCGGCTTCTCCGGCAGCTTCCGGAGCTGCGGCCTCGGCAGCCTCGAACTCATTGTCAGCCGGGGCGGCGGAATTCTCTGTCTGAACCGGGGATACGGTGTTGTTGGTGTCCTTATCGGTTATCTCGGTATTTTCCATAATCTGTAATCAACTGTCTAAAAACTGCCGGCGGCAGCTCTGCAATAATATCTTTCCGGAAGACCCGCGGGCTCCGGATACAGGAGCCGGACTCCTCAAAAACGCGAGCCCCTCCCGTTCAGCGTGAAATAATACCATAAAATCCCTGATTGGGTTAACTGCCCCGGCATTTTTTAACAATTGTCACAGCCCCG
>NZ_JBGVBR010000110.1:0-3188 GCF_045225735.1 Succinimonas sp.
TTCTGATGAATGACTTTTCCGGATCAAAGGTTCCGTCATCTTTGGAAAGCCCCGGCAGCCAGAGATTGGAGAACTGCGGCTCCCAGGTGCTCTGGGCGGTTTCCGTATTGATAAACTCCGCATCGCTGAGGCACCAGAGATAAAGCTCGCTGCCCCTGGAGGCGGGAGTTTCCAGAATGCCTGCCACGCTCTTCCGAGACTTTTCGTCCATAGGAGAGAGCCTGACCCGGCCGAATTCGCTGGATCTGCTCTTCCCGATACGGACTTCGGAATTCAGGAAATCATTCATCTCTTTTTCGGGGATGGTGTCTTTCGGGATATCGATATAGCCCCAGAATACCGCGCCGGCATTGATAAAGTTCAGGGTGAAGAGCTGTCCGTCCTTCGCTCCCTGGGTTAAGGGATCAATGGCGGTTCTGGTAATGGCGTTTCGGGTAACAGAAAACTTTTGGGCGGTACTGTCAAGATAACCGGAACGCACCTGCTTAAGCTGGGTTTTGCCGGGATCCTGAATGGCCGGATTCAGGAAGTCTGATTCGCCTTCCTGGGTTCCCTTTTCATAATGAAGACAGCTGGGGGCCGGGAGTACCACATGGAGGTTTTCGCCGCCGTTCTTGTCAGCCGGCTGACATTCCTGAAGGGGGAGACAGTTGGAAAATACCGCCTCGTTGTTCTGGAACACCCGGTTCAGTATGTTTGTGTCCAGCGTATTTTTCCGGTAGAGACTGGAGGCCAGAGCTCCGGAAACAGCGCTTCCGGCGATATAGTCAAGACACACCTGAGCGTAATCGCTGCTGTGACTGGCACTCAGAGATACGCCGTCTACAAGGGTTGCAAAGTAATAATATCTGTCAGTCATTTGGAGTCTCCCAGATCCCACATGCAGCGTCCGAAGCCGCGACGTCTCTTGCCGCCGATTTCCGTGATGAGAGCGGAAACCGCCGGGAACAGGGCGGCAATTTCAGAAAGATCCTTTGCGGTAAGCTTAAGTCCGTCCTCGCTCTCGCCGGTGTTTGCAAAGGGCGGATCCAGCGTGATTTCAGCCAGAAGATGCATGGGCACCGCTGCCTCGATGGTGCGGAGCGACTGGTTAAGAGCGGTGCCGGACTCATTGTCGATAGCCGTGCTCTGAACGGTGGTAAAGAGATATTCCTTCTTTTCTCCGATGCTTTCCTTCACAGCGGCGGGCAGGGCGGCATTGGTGAAGTGGATAAGTCCTTCGGCGTGGAGCTCGTCCTGGGAAAATCCTTCCTTTTTGCCGTCGTGTCCGAAGATCGTCTGAATAAGCCGATCCCGGAATACCGCTATGTCCAGACCTTCGGAGTTAAACTTGTCGAACCATTTGGAGTTTCCGGCCACTCTGAAGGCTTCCCGGAATACGCCCTTAAGAGTTTTTCCGGGCACAAACGGGAAACCGTCGGCATCCCTGAGAATCAGTTCGTCGGTGTAGGCTCCCTTTTCCTGACCGGCGCTGACAAACCAGCACCCCAGAAAATTAACTGTGAGCCTGAATTTGATGGTGTTATCCGTCATTCCTGACCATCCTCCTCAGTATCCTTGACGTCGTAAAAGCTTCCGGCGTCATAATTTTCATTTATGTAATGGTTGGCAATGACCAGGTCATTGAATATGGTGAACTTCTTTCCGGAAGAACCGGCATTCCTGACGAAGAAGCTTATGTAGTTGCCGGAGTCTTCCACGGAGCGGTTAAGTCTCCTGTCGGCATAGATAAGCCTGTTCATGAAATCGCTGATGGCCTCCATGATAATCTTCGTATTGGGATTACGGGAGCCGGCTTCAGTGTCACCGTCGCCGCCGGATTTCACGTTCTTCCGGAACAGAGTGAGCTCGCGCTTCCATTCCGCCGTGTCATCGTTCATCATGTGCCCGGTAATGCGGCGGATTCTGCCGGCAATAGCGGACATGGCAAGCTCGTACTTCTCTCTGTCTTCTCCCAGTTCCATGATGCGGGCGATATCGGCCAGAGTGAGGATCTTCCCGCGAACATTTGCAGGAAATTCCTCGGGATTAACAAAGAACACATTGGAGCCGGTGATGAGCTTTCCGCCGGCGCTGACCGTGGCGGTGTTAACCAGAGACTCGGCATTAAGAGTGGCGGAAAGAGACATGCGGTGCACGGCCACAGCGGAATAGAGCTTCTTGTTTGAAAGCTCTGCCGCAGTCTTGCCGGGTTCGTACATGGCAGTAAGCGCTTCCCGTTCCTCTGGTGATGCGCCGTCAAGAGAGACCTTGAGCTTGGTGAGCTTCTTGGCCATTTCAGCGAGGCCTTCCACGATCCTGATGCTGTTAAAGAAGGGATGCTTCTTTTTGTTGAAGAGGATGCCGCCGCTGGCCGTGAGGTAGAGGGGCAGCTTTTCTTTGGAGAGGGCGTTCCGGAGCACGGTGTTTTCGGGTTGGGCGATGCTGTCCTGAGAATTCCGGTAAAAGGCCGCAGCGAACTTAACCGCAAAATCGTAGGCATAGCAGGGTTCGATAAGCAGGGTAACATCGTCGCCGCCGATGACCAGAGGTCTCAGGATCATTCCCTTGGCCTTGGGCTTTCCCTGGGCTTTTTCAAGAATGTCGGAAAGAGCTTCCTGCACGGAGGAGACGGTAATGCTGTCCAACAGTCCGGAAAACTTTCTCATTTCCTCGGTGTATTTTTCCCTGGATTCGCTTTTGAGAGCCTCCCGGAGAACCATCAGAGTCTGTCCCATGCCGTTTCCGTCCATGTGGATCAAGGCGATGTCATGGTCGGTGTCCCCATCGCTGAACTTCCTGAAGTCGCTGATGAGCTTCTTGATGGAGACCGGGGTATTCTCCCAGGCTTCATTAGGGCCCACAGCTTTTTCGTAAAGCTGACATGTCAGGGCCCAGAAGTTGGTCTCCGCTTCGATGCGGACAGTGCAGAGATCCTTGTACTCCTGTCCCTTTACCGAAATCACCGCCGGAGATCCCGTGCGGGGCGTGGATTGCACGATGGCCGTGGCGCAGGGGAAGGTAACAGGGCAGTCATTGCGGGAGGTCTGCATTTTCTTGAAGGCCTTCTCGAGAAGTTCATGGAAATCCTCGTTCCCGATGGTAAGAGTATCGGTGAAGGCCATTTCCGGAAAAGCTTCCTGAAAATACAGGAGCCAGAAGGAACGCAGTCTCTCCAAAAGCTCCGGCGTATCGCTCCAGCAGTAAAA